>NZ_BALG01000016.1 GCF_000315235.1 Paenibacillus popilliae ATCC 14706
GAACTGTTCCTTACTGTTCCCTGATAGCTCAGTTGGTAGAGCACTCGGCTGTTAACCGAGTTGTCACAGGTTCGAGTCCTGTTCGGGGAGCCATACGGAGAGGTGTCCGAGCTGGCCGAAGGAGCACGATTGGAAATCGTGTAGGCGTCACAAGCGTCTCGAGGGTTCAAATCCCTCTCTCTCCGCCAGCGTGGCCCGTTGGTCAAGCGGTTAAGACACCGCCCTTTCACGGCGGTAACACGGGTTCGAATCCCGTACGGGTCACCATACATTCATATGGACACTTAGCTCAGTTGGGAGAGCACCATCTTGACAGGGTGGGGGTCAGCGGTTCGAACCCGTTAGTGTCCACCATATTGTCGCGGGGTGGAGCAGTTCGGTAGCTCGTCGGGCTCATAACCCGAAGGTCACAGGTTCAAATCCTGTCCCCGCAATATTAGTTTCATCGAGAGCTGTTATTTCGCATCGATGCAGAAAAAGAATAACAACTATGGAGCTGTGGTGTAGAGGCCTAACATGCCTGCCTGTCACGCAGGAGAACGCGGGTTCGAATCCCGTCAGCTCCGCCACGATTATGTAATGCTGGGGCCCGTTGGTCAAGCGGTTAAGACACCGCCCTTTCACGGCGGTAACACGGGTTCGAATCCCGTACGGGTCACCATGCGAGCCATTAGCTCAGTTGGTAGAGCACCTGACTTTTAATCAGGGTGTCGAAGGTTCGAGTCCTTCATGGCTCACCAGTATGTATTCAAAAAGCTTGCGCAGATGCGCAAGCTTTTTTTTCTTTTTCTCCGGTTAAGGAGTAACCTTGAACCATTCCGCGAATACATTATAGCAATACGCAGGGGAAAGAATGGAGGATGACGGTTTGGCAAGGCGAATAAGTACAGCACGGCTTAGACCGTTTGTTCGGCGATACGGACTGCACTTGCGTCACATTCAGCCCTGCCATTCGCTGTATCGACGCAATGCGGCATTTCGGGCGCTTACGGATAAAGGCGTATATGTCATCAAGCCATTTTACCGGAGAAGAATCAGGACGACGTTGACAACGAAGCAGCAAATTGTTCGCATTACGGCTTATATTCATAAGCTACAGGCAAAGAATTATCCCCACCTGCCCCATTGGCTTGTCAACACATCCGGCCGTTATTGGGTATATCAATCTGGCCGGCCCTACTATATGATAGAATGGGTAGAAGGCGGCAATCTCCAGCATGAAGAACACTATGAGCAACTCGGTCGGGCCCTGGGCACGCTTCATACGATATGCCAAGAAGATCTTCCTCCCATGTCTCCATACACTTCCCGTCAGATTGCATTTTTTCAAGATCAGGACCGAATATTCCGCCGCCGATTATCGATGATGCGTAAGCGGAAGGGCACTACGGCGTGGTTCAGGGAGCATGGCGATCAGTGCATTCGCTTGGCTGAGGAGGCGTGGATGTCTATCCAGAGGCCGGAGACACAGCAGGTGCTCCAGGATGAAATCCGCTTCCCAGCACTAATCCACGGGGATGTCACTTGCCCGAACGTCATTATGCACTCGAACGGCTTGTATTTGATTGACTGGGATCAGGTCAGAATGGACTCGACCTACTACGAAATCGCAAAGACGCTTCTGAACACCACCAATTTCAATCCGCTGTTGATGGGAGCGCTATTACAGGGGTATGAGCTGGTGCATCCGCTGGCGGAAGCGGAACGGATATTAATCGGCTCGTTGTTCCGTTTGCCGGTGGAAGCATGGGCGGCCGCCCGAAGCGCGGTAACCGGCCAAGGTTCGCGTCTATCCCGGCTGCTGCAGAATACATGGGCGGAACGCCTTGCCGCCATTCAATGGTTGGACGAATGGGGAGGCCAATCCGGCCGGTCGTAGCTTGATTGCAAGTACAGGCTGGCCCGATCATCGTTATGAATAGCGATCAAGCTTTTGGTAGCCTTTGCCCACCCGGTATGATGACGGCCTGGTTCCGTATACGTACTTGCGGTTTGCTTGTCCGAATCTGAATACCGGATGAGGCAGTCCGAGCGGCTGTTATCCGCTTGAAGACGTTAGTGAACCGATACTCGTCCTACGGATCCGGGACGCAACTCATTTGTCCGACGCTTCTGCAGGACGACAACATCGTCGCCAAGGAATCTACCGCTTCGGCCTGCGGAAAGAGCGCATGGGGATCGTCTTCAAAGTGATGGACGGCTCCGAGGATCAATGGCCACTCATCGTGGACCGCATATTGAAGTAGGGAGAACTAAGAAAAAAACATCGTTTTCCCTCAAAAAAGAATTGATTTTCGATATCCGGTCTGCTATATTATTTATAATTGTTCTTCTTGAAGCCTGCTCTGACGGCAAGCGCAAGCGATGGAAGGACGATGGACAGGCTGGTCAGCCGATGCGCGGACATAGCTCAGCGGACATAGCTCAGTGGTAGAGTATCGCCTTGCCAAGGCGAGGGTCGTGGGTTCGAATCCCGTTGTCCGCTCCAGATGATGCGCCCTTAGCTCAGCCGGATAGAGCGTTTGACTACGAATCAAAAGGTCGGGAGTTCGAATCTCTCAGGGCGCGCCAGATTAACTTCATATGCCGGTGTGGCGGAATGGCAGACGCGCGCGACTCAAAATCGTGAGGGAAACCGTGGAGGTTCGAGTCCTCTCACCGGCAGTACCTGAAAAAACAGGGTTGTAAAATTGCTTTCGAGTAGTTTTATGACCCTGTTTTTTACCCAGTCGAGAACACTCGTGACTTCAGTCGTGAGATGAATCGGCCTCGGACAAAGGAGGGCTTATTGCCATCTTAATTGTCCGACATATGATTCAATGATAATGAACGAGTATACCGCGTCAAACCTGGCACACCTTCAACAGACCCCGGGAATCATGAGAAGATGAGAGCAATTCCAAATCACAGAAGGTTGCCTCGTGACGAAACAAGAACAACGCCGACAAGAATGGATCGCGCGCGTCGCAGCTTATGAAGCAAGCGGCCAGACGATGAATACCATTCGAATTCAAATCCTTTACCCGGATGACATAGCTAATAGCGTAAACGACTCGATACAGGCATTATCGTAGCCATTGCCCTTACGGATTATGCTGCCCGTCATGCCGTATTGTCACAGCTTCGTTTGATCGTCCGAACGCATACGGGCTGCCGCGATCAGAATGGTGTAGAACCGCTTTACCGGGCTATTGGCGTCCGTATGCTTGCTTTAGGCGCCTGTAGCATCGGTTCCTTGGAGGCTATGTTTAGCATTCGTGGTGGCTTTATACTTTTTTGACCGTCCTGGACCGCCATTGATGTTTCCTCATGATCCGCGTTACCGTTCGCTCGGAGATCGTCACTCCTTGTTGAGGAGCTTGCGGGTGATCTTCGGACTTAAACACTTGCGCCGCAATGATCTCCGGCTCACCGCCATACTTCTTCATCCAGCCGTATAGCGTATTGTCCTTGATCTTCAGTTCGCGGGCGACTTCCGCCACCGCCTTTCCGCTTTCCTTGACGTACTGAACTGTCTTTCTTTTGTACGTCTCATCATACAGGGGCTTTTTCATTTCGACACAGTCCTCCGATTTCGCTTGATTTCATCAGTGTAATCTGTGTCTACTATTGTGCAAAAGCAAGCAGGTTTACATGATTAGCTTGTTTGGTTATGCAAGAGCGTCCCTTCGATCATTGTTGGAGCAGTGGAAAACAAGTATAATAAAGGTAGGTCATTTGAAAGGAGCTGCACAAATGGACTCCGATCTGCATTCAGAAACGGTACACCATCGTCACGACACTTCGTATCGTTTCCTGTTCTCCAGTAAAAAATTGTTTGTAGAACTGCTTCGCTCCTTTATCGACAAGGGTTGGGTGCAAGCATTGGATGAAGAGCAGATACAGGAGATTCCTCACTCCTTTGTACTACAGGACTTCAAACGCAAAGAGGCTGACTTGGTCTATCGGGTCAACTTGAACGGTCAGGATGTTGTGTTTTATTTGCTGCTGGAGATGCAGTCCAGCGTTGATTTCCGAATGCCATATCGCCTGCTGCTTTATCAGGTCGAGATCTGGCGGTATTTGCTGCAAAACGAGCAAGATGCGTCATCTAACCGGAAGTCATTTCAACTGCCGCCTATTATCCCAATTGTATTGTATAATGGAAAGCAGAAGTGGACGGCCAGCCGCCAGTTGCGTGAGTTGCTTGCCAACGAGGACATGTTTGGTTCGGAACTGTTGAATTTTGAATATTTACTAATCGATGTAGCACGATATACAGAAGAAGAATTACTGTCATTATCCAATACCATTGGTTCTGTCTTTTTGCTTGATCAAACTGAGGATCAGGAGGAACTGCTGAAGCGTCTTGGAAAGCTGGTGCATACCATTCAGCAAATGCCGGAGGACAGTCAACAGAAATTTGTTGCTTGGATGGCGAATATTCTGTTGCAGAAGCTACCGGAGAATGAGCCTAGCTTGCAGCAATTTATTCAAAATGTGAAAGGAGATGCAGCGTTCATGGGACTGGAAAAAATCTTGGACGATATTGAACGCAAGGGTGAGGTAAAAGGTAAAGAAGCAGTAGCCAGACAACTAATTGTAATGGGAATGGATAGTACTTCGATCGCCCAAGCGACGGGATTTTCCCCCAAGAAAATTGAAGAACTGCGTGAGCAAGTGTATTAAGAGGTACGCAATCTCCATATCCGAACGTAAGAGGAGACGCGGCGTTCATGGGACTGGAAAAAATCTTGGACGATATTGTATTTTAGGATAAAAAAGCTCCCCTCACAGTAGCAGGTTATATGATGTAACCTTCCTACGCTATGGGGAGCATAGCACGCTTCTAAGTTACGACGTTATTTTCTTATGAACAATGCCATCTACATCTCCCGTACCAGAAGAATAAAGCAGGATGGTTGCGCAGATCCGGAGTCTGCCTTATCCCCCTGGATTAAATAAACAGATTATGGGCAGATTGATCCGTTTGTCCTAGATAGTAACCGACACCGCCGATACCGACTCCATCGATCAGCTCTTCGCGGCTGATGCCCATCAAGTCCATCGACATTTGACAGGCGACGATTTCGACGCCCTGATCAATCGCCGTACGTATCAGTTCCTCCAGTGAAGAGACGTTGTTAGTTCTCATAAGGGAACGAATCATTTGGGGGCCTAGGCCTAACATATTCATTTTGGACAAAGCCAGTTTCCGGCTGCCCCGCGGCAATATCGCACCGAACATCCTGCCGACCAGGTTCTTGTTGATAGGAACCTTCTGATGTTTGCGAATAATAGTAAGGCCCCAGAAGGTAAAGAACATAGTCACCTTCTTCCCGCTGGCAGCCGCGCCGTTGGCGATGATGAAAGAAGCGATCGCCTTGTCGAGTTCCCCGCTGAACACGACCATCGTGCTGGCGTCGCGGCCGCTTCCGACCGCATGCGGCGTTTCAGCTGTCGGCTCGGTCTCTGAAACGCCTTTGCGAAGATACGCTTCTATCATCCCGTCGGGAAGCTTCGTCAGCCGCTCCAGCCGGTTGCGGGACATCTGCGCCCACGCTTTTATATCTTCATAGAAGCCAGGGTCGGAGGCGGTAACCTTTAACAATTGTCCTTCCCGCAACCGATCCATGCTCTGCTTCACCTGGATCAGCGGCCCCGGACAGCCGAGGCCGCCAGCATCAAGCGCCGCGTCGGCATTCAAGGCCGGGCCGGACTCCGGCAGCTGAGGCTTCGGCTCGGCCGTCGCCGCGCCTGCCGCGATTTCCCGCCACGCGCCGCCGGATTCCGGTTTCCAGACGTTAGGCGTATAACGGCTCATTTGATACGTCTTGTAGCCTCCCGTCATATTTTTGACACGGTAGCCTTTCTGCCTTAATATCCGCGACGCCGTGTACCCCCGTAAGCCAACCTGACAGTATACCCAGACCTCTTTGCCGGGGTCCAGTTCATGCAGACGATCGCGAAGCTCATCGACGGGAAGATTGACGGACCCTTCGATATGGCCGTTGGCGTGTTCCATCGGCGTCCGCACATCGACCAGAACGACGGATTCGGTATCCCGTTGTTCAAGGTCTTCCGGGACGAACACCTCGGTCAAGCCGTTGACGACGTTCTCTGCCGTATATCCGACCATATTGACGGGATCCTTGGCCGAGGAATAGGGAGGGGCATAGGCAAGCTCAAGCTCCGTAAGATCGGCGACCGTTCCCTTGAACCGGATGACTGCGGCAATATCGTCGATCCGTTTATCCACGCCTTCATAGCCTACAGCCTGCGCACCCAGAACCATCCCTTCTTCATCAAAGAGAAGCTTCAGCGAGATCGGTGTCGCGCTGGGATAATAGGAAGCGTGGGAGCTGGGATGCACATACACCGCACGATAGGGGATGCCCAGGCGCCGCAATGTTTTCTCATTGTTTCCCGTGGATGCGCCGGTAAGCCCAAACACCTTGATAATGGACGTGCCTTGGGTGCCTTTATAAACGGTGCCGAGTCCACAGACATTATCCGCCGCAATGCGCCCCTGCTTATTGGCCGGGCCCGCTAGAGGAACGGCTCCTTTTTGGCCATTCACGTAATCCACAATCTCTACGGCATCGCCGACGGCGTATACGTTGTCCAGGTTGGTTTCCATTTTCTCATTAACGACAATATGCCCCCGTGGCCCTAAGGACAGGCCGCTGCCTTGCAGAAAAGCGGTGTCAGGGGTAACGCCGATGGCCAAGAGCACCATTTCGCTGCGAAGCACGGTTCCACTCGCAAGATGTACGTGAATCCCCTCTCCGACTTCTGTAAAGCGTTGCACCCTGTCCGCAAAAACAAGCTGAATTCCTTGATCCTCCAGCTCCTTGGCCAGCACCCCTGCCATTTCCACGTCAAAAGGAGCCAAAATCTGCGGCCCGGCTTCAACCAGAGTCACTTCCAAGCCGGCTTCCTTCAGGTTCTCCGCCATTTCTACCCCGATAAAACCGCCGCCGATCACCACTGCCGAACGGGTTCCTTCATCCGTTACCTTGGCTTTGATTTTGTCCGTATCGGGAATGTTGCGCAACGTGTGGATTTTGGAGCTGTTGATCCCGGGAAGGTCGGGGCGAATCGGCTTCGCTCCCGGAGACAAAATCAGCGCGTCATAGCTTTCCTCGTAAGCGCCGCGTTCCTTGCTCATTACGAAAACCTTGCGGTTTGCCGGGTCGATGGACACGACCTCGCTGTCAATACGGACGTCGAGATTAAACCGTGTGCGCATCGCTTCCGGCGTTTGAACTAACAGCTTGGAGCGCTCCTGAATGGAACCGCCGATATAATAGGGAAGACCGCAGTTGGCAAATGAAAGGTAAGCATCCCGTTCAAACATAACGATATGCGCTTCTTCATCCAATCTGCGCAGACGGGCCGCCGCGGAAGCGCCTCCCGCAACTCCGCCGACAATCAACACTTTTTTGCTCATCAATCATTCCTCCTCTAAAAATAACCGAATCATTTGCTTTACGCGCGCATCCTTCACGGAGTAGATCATTTCCAGGCCGTTTCGTTCAGTCTGCACAATCCCGAGCGCTTTCAGCTTCTGAAGATGCTGAGACACGGTGGACTGGGGAAGCTCCAGGCATTCCTGCATGTAGGAGACATTGCAGCTTCCTTTGTCGATCAGGCCTTTGATGATGCATAAACGGACAGGATGGGCCAAAGCCTTCAGGAGTTCAGCCGTATGGGTGTATACCTTGAACTGATTGTCCATGGTCGCTATTCCACCTCGTTCTTTATATCTATATATTACAATAATACGATATAGTGAGTATAACATCGCTCTTTGCTGTTGGCAAGCGTGGCAAGCGACCAAAGAAAAGAGCAAGAAATCGAAAAAAATGGCGGAAAAGCGATCTACAAAGTTTTACCGATGTAACTTCGTGACGTCATGATCAACAATGCGGGCTTAATGCCGCTGTCCCCACTCTTTGAGAAAAAAATCAATGAGTGGGATACGATGGTGGATGTTAACATCACAGGTGTACTTTACGGCATTGCTGCCGTTCTTCCGTCCATGAGGGAACGCAAATCGCGCGATTTCGGAGGGGCTTCGCAAAGAAGAGGGCGTAAACAATATTCGCTCTACCATCATCTCGCCGGGAGCCGTTGCCAGTGAATTGCCGGACACCTATCGGGTACGGCACTAAAAGTGCAAATTGATGAGTGCTATAAAGTTGCGATCAGCGCCGAGAGTATTGCTCATGCCATTGCTTTTGCCATCGAACAGCCGGCTGATGTAGCCATTAATGAAATGATTATTCGGCCTACCATGCAAGAGCTCTAAAATAAAATGCTCGTGATCGCGCTGCCCTGAATCGTTTCTCGTTTGGGGTGTTTTTTAGAAGTCTTCATTCTCTTTCCTCATGATCAGTCCATTTTTTGAAAAAATGGTGACGCAACTTTTTTCGCGCTCTACCCAATAATTGCGCGGAAGCTTGCTCGCTGATCCCGAACTCCCGGGCCAGCTCGCGATGGGACTTATCTTCCACATAGTACCGAAACAGTACATTGCGATATCTCGCATTGAGCTGCTCAAGCGCTTCATGGAGCATCTCATCTCGTATTTGCTCCTCCACTTGCTCGGCTACGGCCGTTTCGGCTGCCGCAGCGAATAGTTCCTCTTCATCCATGCTCTCCAGATGGGTTAGAAACTGATATTTTTTATTTTTCCTTACGTAATCGTAGGCGGTATTGCGCGCGATTTTTTTGAGCCAAGCCTTTATCTTTTCCGCATTTTTCGATGTTGGCGATGAGGCAATCACCTTCAGGAAGGACTCCTGGATAACGTCTTCCGTCAGATCATGATTTTGGAGTAAGTAGTAAATGTCGTTGTAGATGAATTTGCGGTAGGATTGGTAAGTTAATTTTTGGGATGAGCGCTCCAGGTGTTGGAAATTGCTGTGCAACAAAGACAACCACGGTTCCATCATTCTCCCTCCACGACAAGGGCAAGCACAAGTTGCCGGCTCGCCCTTTTAGTATATACGATTATATCCTAAAAAAGGAGGTTTATCCATAAAAATATGTATAATAATTGCTGCTTTATGAAAATAAAAAAATATTTCGTCATATTTTGGTAGTTCACTCCGTCTATTATATAAGAAATAATCTTCAGCAGGGCTTGCCATCTATCATCTACCGGCAGGAGGTGTGTTCGCCTACTACAGTATGTTGCAATGTAAAGTGCGGTGGGAAGTTAGGAAGTCAAGGTTAAGGAAATGGTTCAAAAACAAAGTTGGGAGGGATTTCTATGAAACGTTGTAAAAAAACGATGGCTGGATTGATTGCAGAATATTCGCAGTTCTAGAGGAGAGACTTATTTATCGGGTTCCTGGAGTGATTTGCCTGCCAAAGCTTATGCTATTTTTGGGGCGCATGGCGTGCAGGGGGGAAGCAAATATGGCGCTGCGGCTGTATACACCTACACCCACGTGTAAGCTGGCGTAAGCGGAAGGGCATGGCTGCGTAGAAGCATGTTAATACCAATGCCGATCAAGTCAAGCTTTGGCTTTGTTGGCTTGGTATAAACATCTTCTTTTTTATCTCGGGAAGCGGGCAGCCGCAGTTGGATGAAAGGGTGGAAAGGGGATAACATTATGTTCCAACCATGGCTGATTAGATGGGGATTCTGTCTGCTTATCGTCATGCTGGCAGCAGGCTGCGCCCATACGAGCTCGTCTCCAACGCCGGCAGCGGGTCAATCCAATGCCTCCGGCAACGCAAATCCGAATCCATTTGAAGCGGGGAAAGAGGAGCGCGTGATTTTGGGTGATCTCGGTCATGGGTTAGTCAATCCGGATAGAGATGAAAACGGGGACATGCGTCCCTTGCGCTACAATGGCGGTGAGCTAACCATTCCTTATGCTGTGAACGCTTCGGGAAAAGCCAAAAATGTCGGCTTTCTCGTCTTTATCGACGGAATACCGCAGCCCTATAAAATGAACACGACCGATACGAGTTACGCCTATGCACATGTTGGAGTTGGAGCAGGATAATAAAGACACGCAATTCGCGTTCGTGTTTACCCCGGTCACCGGCAAGCAGGGAGATACGTTGAGCATCACCATCACCAGCATATACAATCCAGGCTTTATCCCGGACATGAAAGAGACAAGTTCCTACGGCGGCTACCACAGTACGTTGGAAGCGGGAGGAACGCTTTATTTTACGAAAGATGCGGATGCGCTTGATCGTGCCTCCATCCCGCCATTCGCGTATGCAAGCGATGTGCGCTTATCGACTGAACCGGTGACGAAGGAGCTGTTGGAAGCGCATAGCGGCATGAGGGCTGTAGACATGGACACATTGGAGCAGCACATGTTTAGCGATTTGTATATTGACGGCGAGGTCAAGCGCGATCATGTGAAGGTCAAGGACAGCGGCACCCTTCACGTCCGCTTTACCATCTTCGGCCCTCCCGGAGTGCGGTACCGCAACACGTTCTATATCAATCACCAAGCGGTTACAAGCAAGGCAGGGAATTCTTTTGAGACGGTGCTGGCCAAGGGCGATGTCGCGGTTATCGACATCGATCTCGAGTTGGGAAAATTGGACGATTTCAGTACGATTTATGTGGTGTCCGTACCCGTGAATGAGGCCGATTTTCCCGATACTGCGGTGATGTTGGAAAAGACGTTGTCCCTTTTACTATATAAATGATAGGAGAAAAGGGTGACATGGTTGTGTGGGGCATATTACCGGCTCACTACTAAACTAAATGTATGCTAAAGAGGGGGATTCATCCACAACATCTGTATTATTGTTACTATATGTGACTGCATTTATGAAATAAAAAATTATTTTCGTCATATTTTGGCAGTTCGATCCGTCTACTATATGAGAGAGAATCTCAACAGGGCTTGCCATCTATCATTTAACGGGCAGGAGGTGTGTTCCCAAAAAACGTATGATGCGAATGTAAAGTGCGGCAGGAAGCAAAGCAGTCAAGGTCTAGGAACATGTTTTTCAAAACAAAGTGGGAGGGATTTCTATGAAATTGGGTAAAAAAACGATGGCTGGATTGGTTGCGATGGTGGCTTGCATCTCTGTGTCCACATTGGTATTTGCAAACAGTAGTTCCAAGTCGGCGCCAGGCTATGGAACGCTGTACGGTTCCTTAGCGGGTACATCCTATACGACAACGGTCTCTCAAAATCGTGACAATGCATACCTGTCGGTCAACGGGTCGATTCAAGACTATCACGGCAATACCCTTGTCGCGCAGCAGGAAATTCGAAGTTCTAGAGGAGCGACTTCTTTAGCGGGTTCCTGGAACGGTTTGCCTGCTAAAGCGTATGCGATTTATGGAGGGCATGGCGTGCAGGGGGGAAGCAAATATAACGCTTATGCCGTATACACCTACACCCATGTGTAAGCTGGAGTAAGCGGAAGGGCATAGCTGCCTAGAAGCATGTTTATACCAATGCCGGTAAAGTCAGCTTCGGCTTTGTCGGCTTGGTATAAACAGCTTCTTTATTATCATGGGAAGCGGGCAGCCGCAGTAGGATGAAAGGTGAAAGGGGATAACCTCATGTTGCAATCATGGCTGTTTAGATGGGGAATCTGTCTGCTTATCGTTGGGCTGGCAGCAGGCTGCACCCCTAGCAGCTCGGATCCACAGCCGGCCGCGGGTCAAGCCAATCCCGCCGGCAACGCCAATTCGAATCCATTTGAGGCGGGTCAAGCGGAGCGCGTGATTTTGGGCGATCTCGGTCATGGGCTTGTCAATCCGGATAGAGATGAGAACGGGGACATACGTCCCTTGCGCTACGATGGCGGCGAGCTACACATTCCTTATGCCGTACACGCTTCGGGCAAAGCCAAAAATGTCGGCTTTCTCGTCTTTATCGACGGCATAGCGCAGCCCTATAAACTAAACACGACCGATGCCCCTTATCAATATATGCACATATTTGAGTTGGAACAGGATAATAAAGACACGGCGTTCACGTTTGTGTTTACCCCGGTCACCGGCAAGCAGGGAGATACGTTGAGCATCAGCATCACCAGTATATACAATCCGGGCTTTATCCCGGATATGAAAGCGACGAGTTCCTACGGCGGCTACCACAGTACGTTGGAAGCGGGAGGATCGCTCTATTTTACCAAAGATGCGGATGCGCTTGCTCCTGGCTCCATCCCGCAATTGGCGTATGCCAGCGATGTGCGCTCATCGACCGAACCGGTGACGAAGGAGCTGCTGCAAGCGCACAGCGGCATGGAGGCCGTTGATATGGACTTATTGGAACAGCGCGTGTATAGCGATTTGTATATCGACGGCGAGCTCAAGCGCAATCATGTGGAAGTCAAGGACAGCGGCCCCCTCCACGTCCGCTTTAAAATATTCGGCCATCCCGGCGTGCGGTTCCGGAACACGTTCTATATCAATCACCAAGCGGTCACAAGCAAGGTAGGTAACCCCATTGAAACGGTGCTGGCCAAGGGCGATGTCGCGGTGCTCGACTTCGATCTCGATCTAGGAAAATTGGATGATTTCAGTACGATTTATATGGTGTCCGTTCCAATGAATGCGGCCGATTTCCCCGCTGATGTGCTTGTATTGCAAAAGACGTTATCTCTCTTACTATACAAAGGATAGGAGCAAAGGCTGACATGAATAAGAAATGGTTGAGCGTTATCTTATTTTTAACCGTCCTGGTAAGCGCAGGCTGCTTCCCGTCTCATCCCAGCAACGCAAAGCCCAATGAGGCGGTTCATGCCGATGATCCTTCCGCGCGAACCGGAAGCAAGGCCGTGAAGAAAACAGTCGGGGGCAAGGGGGCGGCGAAGCCGCGCGTTGTATCCGACTTGCATTTGGAACAGATAGCAGGCGAGATCAACAATATTTATTACGCGAATGGCAATCAGGTGCTTATAGCCGCCGCTCAACTCTATTTATACGATCTGGGAACCAAGAAGATCGTAGCGCAAGCTTCGCGCCCCCACTTCAAGCGGGAAAAGATTTGGGCGACTAAAAACGGATACGCAGCCGTCCGTGAAACACAGGGCAGCGGTGGTAGCGGTGGTCTCTTCATGACGAAGGAAGCGCCGCAGTATCATTGCTTCTTCTATGATGCGAACTTGCGGCCGCGCAAAGCGTTCAAGCTCGATTCCTTGCTGGAAGGCGACGAAACGATGCTTTCAGTCGAGGCGATTGCGGTAGCTGGCGATGGAAGTCGGGTTGCTTATGCCACCACTGCCGGACTGTATCTCTACGATTGGCAAGCGAAAAAAAAGAAAAAAATTATCGATTTGGCAGCGGATGATGCTTCACGTCGGTTCGGTCTCGTTACGGTGGAGCACATGGGCTTTACCGATCAGGACAAGCGGATTGCGTTTAAGGCGCAAAGCTTCGATGTTCCTGCCATCCCCGGCAAGGCTTCCTTCGATACGTGCGGCATCGTCAACACGGATGGCTCCGCACTGTCGAACCGGACATTTACCGATTACACCTGTAGGGAACTGACGGCTTACGATCAGCGCCTGCTGTTGGCCGAAGATTTTACAACGGCTAGCGGCAGAATGCTCGTCATGGAGACGGCTAGCGGCAAGACGAAGCTGCATACGCTAACCGAACGGGTGGAAAGCGGCAACATTGCGGGTTCGAGCACTGGACGCTATTTCGCGGCGCCGGCGCCGAGCGGAACAGGTTGGAACATTCGGATTTATAACACGGACACAGGCGCTGTAGAGGCGGAGCAGTTCATCTCTTGTCAAGGCAAGGAGCTGTATATGGCCAATGAACCGATCATCAAGGTGGTAGATGAGTCAAGGACTTGCCTGGTGTTGCTAGGATCGAAGCAGGCCGAGATCGAGTCGAAAATGGTGGTCAGTCAGTTTTAAAGTGGAGAGCCGGACGCTTGCTTGGTCAGCGCCAAGCAAGCGGTCTCCCTTCTATAGGAGGAACCCGTTGTGAAAGTCACCTTTCAACACCTTTCCAAGCAATATAAAGGCAAATACGCCTTGAAAGATTTCACCTCAGAGCTGGAGCACGGCATTTATGGGCTTCTCGGCACAAATGGCGCGGGAAAAACGACGCTAATTAATATTTTTGTCGGCATATTACAAAGCGATCAAGGCCAGATTTTGATCAATGATGCCGATGCCAGAAGCTTGGGGGTCGACTTTTTATCCCATATCGGCTATTTGCCGCAGTTCCCGCAATTTTACAAAAATTTTGAAGTGATGGAGTTTTTAAGGTATATGTGCGTGCTTAAAAATATCCCCAAGGAAGAAGGCGAACAACGGGCGCAGGAATTATTGGAGGTCGTAAATTTAAGCAGCGCCTCCACCCAAAAAATCGGGGCACTCTCCGGGGGCATGCGCCAGCGCGTCGGTATCGCGCAAGCGATGCTCAACAATCCCGATATATTAATTTTGGATGAACCGACAGCCGGGCTTGACCCGCAAGAACGAATCCGTTTCCGGAATCTGATTACGAAGTTTTCCGAGAACCGCATTGTGTTGCTGGCTACGCACATCGTGTCCGATATTGAATTTATCGCCAACCAAGTTATTTTGCTGAAGGACGGGCAGCTTTTGCAGCAGGATACACCGGCCGCGCTCGCGGCGGGCATCGAAGGGAAGGTATGGTCGGTGACGGCCAGCGATGCGACGATCGCCGACAAGCTGACACGGTTTACCATCAGCAATATGATGCGGGAACGCGACGAGATTCATGTGCGGATGATTGCCGATCAACAACCGGATGAGCATGCCGTCAATGTACCTGCCAATTTGGAGGATGTCTTTTTGTACTATTTCGGAGAGGGCGAGCCATGGTAAAACTCATTCTGTTTGAATATCGCAAACATTTTCTGAAACGGTCGATCCTCGTGGCGGTGCTTCTCTTCTCGATCCTGAATGTGGCGAAAATATACAGCCTCTATGAGGACAACTCGCTGCTCTCCGCATCAACCGATCCGCTGTGGAAGGGCCTCTACTGGCAGATGTACACGGACTTCGGGGGAACGATGACGGACGAGAAAATCAAGAAACTGATGTCGATTTATCGGCCGCTTGCGAACCAGACCGCTGATCACACCGCCAGCAGAACGAACGACAATCCGAATACGTTCACCGGTAATGTATATAACGATTACTATTTCTTTCGTTGGTGCTACGTTCTTCCGATGGAGTATGCCTATAAGTACCAAAAGATGGCTCAGGACGTCGTAACCGCCGCCAACGATAATATGGACTTTTTTACCGCGGTCGGCAACGAATACGAATACCGCAAAAACGCGGCGATCGCGGAGCGCTTTACAGGACGGGCGATCCCGGATTTTTCGTATACGGAAATGTATCAATATTATGTTCATTATGATTTTTCCGCGTTTTTAGTGCTTCTGATCTGTCTGTACGGGATCGTGAACGTGTTCGTCTCCGAGAAGGAAACGGAGATGGACGCCCTGTTATTGACCGCCCAATCGGGCGGAACGAAAACGGTCGCGGCTAAACTGATCGCCACTGCTCTCTATATATGCCTCGTCTGTGGCTGGTTGTGGCTGCTTGATTTTGCGGCCTTTTCCGTAATGTTTGGCTCGTGGGAAGGCGACTCCTCCCCGCTATACGCTCTTGAAAATTTTGCCAATACGCCGTTGAACATCAGCCTGGGGCAATATGCGCTGCTCTCCGGCGTGGTGAAAACGGCGGGCATGTTCGTGCTCGGGCTCGCGTTTTTACTCGTGTCCTGCCTGTTTAAAAATGCGTTGCTGCCTTACGTGATCAGTCTGTTCGCTACCTTTGGCTGCATCTTTATGCAGGAAGCATACACGGGTTCCGGGCATGTTCTGATCAAAATCATCAACCCGTTTCTGTTGGTCGTGAATCGGGAATTATTCCGCAACACGGAATTTGTCAATCTGTGCGGCTTGCCCGTGCCTAGCTTCGTTACGGCTCTGCTGTGCGCGGCAGCTTGGGGAGCGGTATGTGTCGCAGGCATCGCGATCGCGGTCAGGAAGAACACATTTTGCAGGCAAGGGGGGATCAAACGTGTCGCTATGGATCTATGAGCTGAAAAAGATGTTTGTCCATCAGAAGGGCCTGTTCTATATCGGCTTGTTTTTCGCCTTGAGCATCGCGTCCCTGCTTGGCTTGGACACGCCTTCCAACCGCGATATCGCGATGAACGCCGAATCGTATTCGTTCTACCTCGATCAAGTCGCTGGTCCGTACTCGGAGGACACAAAGCGGTTCTTTGCCCACGAAGCGAGTAACATATCCGATGCCAAAATCGCACTGCGCCAAGCGTACGATGATTGGTATGACGGGAAGATGTCAGCGCAGCAATTGCAGGCCGTAACCACTCCGCTGGAGAAGATCGTGCAACATGAACGCGGCTATAAACTGATTTATGACCAATATGCCTATATCCGCGAACATCCGGACAACCGCTATTTTCTGGCTACGAACGGTTGGAATGGGCTGTTAGCACATGACCGTCTCGACTTGTTATTTCTTGCTCTGTTGCTGGTGCTTGTGACGCCGGTTTTCTGTTACGAGTTCGAGAGCAAGATGGAGCCGCTTATCCTGACCGTGCAAAAAGGAACGAGGACGCAGGCGGCCTGCAAAATCGCGCTCGTGTCCGTGGCGGTTATCGCGCTCTGTCTGATGATGTCCGGCTTGCGATATTGGTTTTTCGATCTCAAATATGGTCTGGAAAACGGGAGTTATCCGCTGCAAAGCCTGTCCTACTTCGCAACGTCGACCCAAAATATTTCGTTATTCGGCACGTATCTGGCGGTGACGGCATGCAACCTATTCGGCTATCTCTGCTTTGCGCTGCTAATTATGTTTGTGGCGGTGTGCATCAAGAAATATGCGCTGACCCTGTTCGCCTGTACCGCGCTGCTTCTGCTTCCCTATTACGGTTTCAGCTTGGAATCGTCTAAATATGTTGTGCCGGGGCCGCTCGGGTTTATGGTGGCCACCGGTTATTTTCGCGGCAATGAATATCAATACAATCAATTTACGGATCAGCAGGATGTCGTGTTTCGGGAAGTGTCCGGCCCGTTATGGTCTGTGTTGTTCACTGTCACGTTGTGCCTTAGTATCGGGATGTTGCTCGTCATCCTGAGCCGACATATGAATGTGTGGAGTACCAAGCAGTGGCGCCCTTGGATAAGGCCGCTCTGTCTCGTATCTGTCCTGTGCTGGGCTGCCTTCGGCCTTGGCGGCTGTGCCTCTCAGGAGAATGCGAAGCACGCTGATATTTACAATTGGTCTTCGCGGCAAGCGTTTGAAAATGGGCGCTATCGGTTTTATGTGGATGAAACGGATCTAAAGGATAGGAAGATCGTGTTCGCGGATAAACAAACCGGCAAGACAAGCGATTTGATCCGCAATCCGCTGCAATCGTTAACCCGGATCGCAGATAGTATTTATGGCAACGGTTCGCTCGTCTACTATATGAAATATGATTACGACAAGTCGCAATTTCGAGAGGCCGTGGACAGACTGTCCATTATCGAAGTCGATACTTCGAACTTCAGTGAGCGAATGGTGTTTGAAAAGAATGTAAACACGCAAAAGAGCAATTTTTTGCGGTTCGTGCACGGAGATAAGAGTGAGTTGCTTTTTTTTGAATGGGCGAGCTCGTTCTTTCTGGATCAGGATAACATCTACCTTGTTGGCCGGGACGAGATCAGGAAGGTCAATGCCTTCTCAGGAAGTATGAAGGTGATTATCCGATCCTCGCTGTTACGAAGCGTCGCTTTTGACGGTCGCCATATTTATTATACCAATGGAAAATCCGAGGTAGTGAAGTACGACACGCAGACGGAGACGGAAACGCGCCTTCCCGATATCATCACGGAGTTTTTCGTGTTGACCGATACGGAACTGCTTTTTTTGAATCGCAAAGATCGGCAAAAAATTTATGCGATGAACTTGAGCGAATCGGCCATCCGCAAAATAACGGATACACCAGCACTGAGCTTTCATTGCGATGATGAATCGATTTACTATGTCAAGATGGAGGACATGAAAACATACCGTTTTGACAGGGAGGGGAGAACTGAGTCGCTGCACTTGGACTAGCTGATTGAACGAACGGATAAACTGAAACAAGGGTATAACCTCCCCCGCTATTGGGCCACACTATGGATAAAAAAGCAAGAGGGGATTGTCATGACGCGAGAACATCGTTCCCGTTCCCGGTTCTATTTTCGAGTGAAGCAATGGAAACAGGATATCCGCCGTACGAAAGGCCCGATCTGGCGGCTCGTCGCTATTGTATTATTTTTTGGTGCCCTGACCTTGGCAATTCGCATGTCAATGGAGATCCGACAGCTCATTTACGAGCGAAAGACGCCCATTTCGATGGAGACATTCGCGATGATACAGGAGGATAAGTTCGCTAAGCTGCATGATTCTTCCCGGCTCGTGCTGAATCAGTTGCTGCAGCAGGACGATCGGAAGCGGGAAGTCATTCATCGCCAGCAATTTATTTGCGGCCAGCGGGAAGAGACGATGGGCATGTATCCTTCGGCTGCTATCATTCAATTGATACTGAATCATCCGGATTGGGGCGCCACGTTGGATGTCGCAGGCCGGATCATTATGGAGGAACAGATCGAGGAAATGTCCGATCGTTGCAAGGATGTCCGCATCAGTCTCGATGAGGATGGGAATTTGACGTTGTACGAAGGCCCGCCTGCGCAGAAAAAAGTGATTCGGACCTTTTTTCAAATTGATGTCGAATCGATGGAGAGCGCGCTTCCGCCGCATGTGCTTCAGCAGTTGTATGACGGCATTCTGATTACGGATACCGACGAATACCACAGCGTGCTATCCACCTTCAGCGATTATGCGGTGGAAGCTTCGCAAAAAGTGATGAATCCGGCGGCGGAGGCCAAATGACCGCTGGACGACAATCCGAATGAGGACGTCCCGTAAAGGCGTCCTCATTTTTTATCATTCATTCTCTTCTTTTCGATCTGTGTTATAATGGAGTGAACACATATGTTCGCTAATCATACACCGAATCGTTAGGGAGAGATTTTTTTTGCGCATAGTAGGCATTGACCCGGGCATTGCCATTGTCGGCTTCGGATTTGTTGATAAAATCGGCAACAAGGTCATTCCCGTGCAATATGGCTGTATTCAGACCGATTCGGCCACCGCTCCGGAGATGCGGCTGCTTCAAGTCTTTGAAGCGGCGGAGGAATTGCTGGATCGCTATAAGCCGGATGCGATGGCGATTGAGAAGCTATTCTTCAACCGCAACGTGACGAATGCCTTCAGCGTAGGACAAGCCCGTGGCGTCGTCATTCTCGCGGCCGCGAAGCGGGGCATTCCGATCGGGGAATATACCCCGATGCAGGTGAAGCAGGCGGTTGTCGGTTACGGCAACGCCGAGAAGAGACAGGTGCAGGAGATGGTGCGCTTGCTGCTGAATCTGAAGGCGATACCGAAGCCGGACGATGTCGCGGACGCCTTGGCCGTGGCGCTATGCCATGCGCATTCCAGCGGATTACATGACAAATTGAACGGAGTATTGCGTCCATGATTGATTTTGTTCGCGGAGCGGTGGTCCATTTGGAAGCCGATTATGTCGTATTGGATGTTCAAGGGATTGGATATCGTATCTATACGCCGAATCCGTACGGGTTTGCGAAGTCGGAAGCGGCCGTAACTGTATATACGCACCATTATGTGCGGGAAGACGCGATTCTGCTGTTCGGATTCGCGTCGCGGCAGGAGCAGAAGCTGTTCCGCCGCCTGATTGAAGTCAGCGGCGTCGGACCGAAGGTCGCGCTTGGCATGTTGAGCGCAGGGAAGCCGGACTCCGTCGTGGCGGCGATTCAGCAGGAGAACTATTCGTTCCTGACGAAGCTGCCCGGAATCGGGAAGAAGACGGCTCAGCGCATCGTGCTTGATTTGAAGGACAAGCTGGATGGCATTGGTGTGGACCTCGATCCGGGATCGCTGTTCGCTGAGGTGCAGACGATCGAGGACGAACGGGAAGACGGTGCGTGGCACGAAGCCCGCGCAGCGCTGAAGGCGCTTGGCTACAAGGATGTCGAGCTGGATCGGGTCTGGAGCGATCTCCAGCATCGCGTGCATGTGGACGAGACGGTCGACTCGATCATGAAGAAGGCGTTGCAATTGCTGTTCACAGGGTAAAGAGAGGCGGTACAGATGGAAGAACGCATCATTTCAGCCAATTATATGATGGAGGATCAGGCAGTCGAATTGAGCTTGCGTCCGCGTTATTTGTCTGAATACATAGGGCAGAACCAGGTGAAGGACAACCTGAAAATATTCATCGAAGCGGCCAAAATGCGCAAGGAAGCCCTCGACCACGTGTTGCTGTACGGTCCTCCCGGACTGGGGAAGACGACGCTGTCCAACATTATCGCCAACGAGATGGGGGTCAACATTCGAACGACTTCCGGTCCGGCCATCGAGCGGCCGGGTGACTTGGCGGCGCTGCTAACCAATCTGCAGGAAGGCGACATGTTGTTCATCGATGAGATCCACCGGCTTCACCGGACGGTGGAGGAAGTATTGTATCCGGCGATGGAAGATTTCGCGCTGGACATCATTATCGGCAAAGGTCCGAGCGCGCGCTCCGTTCGCCTTGATCTGCCCCGCTTCACCCTGATTGGGGCGACGACGCGGGCAGGCCTGCTCTCTGCGCCGCTTCGCGATCGCTTCGGCGTTGTCAGCCGGCTGGAGTATTACAGCAAGGATGAGCTGAGCTTCATTGTGAGCCGTGCCGCCGATATTTTGGACGTCCAGACTACAGGCGAGGCCAGCGATGAGATCGCGATTCGCTCGCGGGGAACTCCGCGGATCGCGAATCGGCTCTTGAAGCGGGTGCGCGATTTCGCTCAAGTGCGCGGCGACGGGATCATTACGCCGGCATTGGCGGGGGAAGCCCTGCGCATGATCCAAGTCGATGCGCTCGGCCTCGATGCGATCGATCACAAGATGCTTCAGGCGATGATCTCCCATTTTCGCGGCGGCCCGGTCGGACTGGATACGATTGCCGCGACGATCGGTGAGGAGAGCCAGACGATCGAAGATGTATATGAACCTTATCTGCTGCAGATTGGATTTTTGCAGCGGACGCCCCGCGGGCGTATCGTTACCCATCAGGCTTATCACCATCTAGGATTGCCCACTCCAGAGAAATAAATACGACGCGACGAGCAGGAAGAGGGGAACAGAAGAGGATGACGACCATTTACCGAAATGTGATTCGAA
This sequence comes from Paenibacillus popilliae ATCC 14706, assembly GCF_000315235.1. Lineage (GTDB taxonomy): Bacteria > Bacillota > Bacilli > Paenibacillales > Paenibacillaceae > Paenibacillus_B > Paenibacillus_B popilliae. The sequence continues at coordinate 21,223 of NZ_BALG01000016.1, forward strand.
GAACCGTTACTGGCGCTGTAGCAGGCACGCTGCTGTTTGGGGGAGCCGCGATGCTGCCTGCAGGGGGCGTCCTTGCGGTGCCGGCGGCAGCCCTTGCCGATAATGGACAAGCAGCCAAGGCTGGAGCCCAATCACCAGAGCAAATGGGTTCCGAGTTGATTCGTGTCGCCTTATTTGCCGATCTGGGCAGCCGCTCGCCGGGCCAGACGCCTCAGGTGACCCTGAGTTCAACCGTCGGGCTTCGAATCGGAGCCCGTGGAGCCGGAACAACCGGAGCGGTGACGGCGGAGGGGACAATCCGCTTCAGTGCGGATGATTACAAAATCAAGCTGTATGAATCGAAGAACAAGGCGGCAGCCCTGGCGGTGCTGAAGCAAGCGCAGGCGAACAACACCGCCTTCATGATTCAATTCAGCCGCCGCGGCGCGACATTCTATTCGGTCTATGCGGGCAGCTACCCGACCGAGAAGGCAGCCGGACAGGCGCTTGACCGCATGAAGGGCGATCAGGCCACAATGAAGCTGGTGCAGGACTACAAGCCCCAATTAGCCGGTCCGAATTACTTGCAGGCTGGAATTTATTCGTCCGAGAAGGAGGCGGCACCGGCGCTGAAGACACTGCTGGATGCCGATATCGACGCCTATCTCGTTACGATGCTGGACAACGGGAAGAGCCGGGTAGCGGTATGGGCCGGTCAAGCGGCCTCGGCATTCGAACTGGGCGCAACGAAGCAGAAAATCGCCCGCACCTCCTTGACTGCCGTAACTGCGCAGGCGGAAGGCGCGCTTATACATATGAAGGAAGCCGACGAAGGCAAGACGATTGCGCATTACCGCGTGAACGGCGACGCCAAATGGATGGTGTCAACGAGGACGCCAAGCACGATCCTGGTAACGGAGCGCTACGGCCGAGCCTACCGCGGCGATATGGAGATCAGTCTGCACAAAGATAAGCTGGCGCTCGTCAATGAAGTTCCGCTGGAGCAATATTTGGTCTCGGTCGTCGGCGGCGAGGTGTATGCCGCCTGGCCGCAGGAAGCGTTGAAGGCGCAGGCGGTCGCTTCCCGGACGTTCGCGCTTTACCAGAATGACAAGTTCGAGCTTGCCAATGTGGTGGATACGACGTTAAGCCAGGCCTACTCCGGCGTAGAAAAGGAGCAGGACGATATCCGCAAAGCGGTCGAAGCGACGGCAGGGGAAGTGCTCATGCAGGATAAGAAGCTGATCGAAGCGATTTTCCACTCCAATGCCGGCGGGAAGACCGCCGATCCGAGCGAGATTTGGGGCGGAGACTATGGTTATTTCCAGGTGGTCGATAGCCCGGACGAAGGGGTGCTGGAAGGCAAAAAATCATGGTTCCAGGTGATCCTGCCGGATGGGAAGAGCGGTTATGTGCGGGAGGATGTCGTTCGTCCGGTGAACCGCAACAATGAAGCGGGCTTCGAACAGGTTACCGCGATCGAGGACGGAACGAACGTAAGGCCGATCCCAGCTATCCAATCCAATGTCGATCCTGTAGCCAAGGTGAACCAAGGGACGGCGATGACCGTCATGGATACGGTGCCGGAATCGAACGAGATGCATTGGTTCCGTGGGCCTTATACCTCTTCACAGATTACCGCCTGGCTCAAGGAGCGGACCAATACGAAGCTGACCGGACCGGTGACGAGCTTGAAGATTACCGAGCGCGGACCTTCCGGTCGCGTGACCCAGATTGAAGCGAACGGCATTCCCGTCGGCGTGAGCTCTCCGAACAACTTCCGAAGCGCGTTCGGCGATTTGCCGAGCACGCTGTTCGATATCGTGCCGGCCGGGACCGCCGCTTCGGTTGGCGCGGACGGCAAGGGCAAGGCGGACGTGCAGTCGCAGGAACCGTCCTTCCTGTTCGTCGGCCACGGCAACGGCCATGGCATCGGCATGTCGCAATGGGGCGCGAAGGGGCTGGCCGACCAAGGGTATGACTACGAAGCGATCTTGAAATACTACTATAAAAATGTAGATTTAGTGAAACGGTAGGGCAGCAACGATATGGATGTACATTTATTTGATTTTGATTTGCCGGAACGCCTTATCGCCCAGACGCCGCTGCCGGATCGAACGGCATCGCGCCTGTTGGCATTGAACCGGCGGACCGGAGAAGTGGAGCATCGGACATTTCCCGATATGATTGAATACCTGAAGCCGGGCGATCTGCTAGTTCTGAACGATACGAGGGTCATCCCGGCCCGCTTGTATGGCGTCAAGCCGGATACGGGCGGGAATGTCGAGGTGCTGCTGCTGAAGCAGGAGCAGGATGATATATGGGAAGCGCTGGTGAAGCCAGCCAAGCGGTTGAAGAAGGGGGCCACCGTCCGCTTCGGGGACGAGCTGACGGGTACCGTCATCGAGGAGCGCGAGATGGGCGGGCGGCTCATCCGCTTCGAGTATGCAGGCATCTTTCATGAGATTCTTGATCGCTTGGGGCAGATGCCGCTTCCTCCCTACATTAAAGAGCTGTTGCAAGACCGAGAGCGTTATCAGACGGTCTACGCGAAGCATGAAGGCTCGGCGGCGGCTCCGACAGCCGGTCTTCATTTTACGGACAGCATCCTGGAACAGATTCGGGCCAAAGAGGTAGGTATCGCCCGGATCACGCTTCATGTCGGTCTGGGCACGTTCCGGCCCATGTCGGCGGACGTGATTGAGGAGCATGTGATGCATGCAGAATATTATGAGATGTCCGAGGAGACGGCGGCGCTCATTAACGAGACGAGAAGCTTGGGCGGTCGGATTGTCGCGGTCGGCACTACTTCATGCCGGACGTTGGAAACGGTAGCGGGCCGTTACGGTTCAGAGCCGGTGGCGGCGTGTTCGGGCTGGACGGATATTTTTATTTATCCCGGATACGAATTCCGGCTTGTCGACTCTCTGCTGACGAACTTCCATCTGCCGAAGTCGACCCTGGTGATGCTTGTCAGCGCCTTCGCCGGCCGGGAGCACATGATGGCGGCTTACCGGGAAGCGATAGAACAAGAGTACCGGTTCTTCAGCTTCGGCGATGCGATGCTCATTTTCACAGACGACTAACCTACCTACGACAAGGATGATGATTCGATGGCAGCAGCAGTAACCTATGAGTTGATGAAGACATGCAAGCAGACCGGCGCGCGCTTGGGCATCGTCCATACGCCGCACGGTTCGTTCGAGACGCCAACCTTCATGCCGGTCGGCACGCAGGCGACGGTCAAGACGATGAGCCCGGAAGAATTGAAGGAGATGAATGCGAAGATCATTTTGAGCAATACGTACCATCTTTTTCTGCGGCCGGGACATGAGATCGTACGGGAAGCGGGCGGGTTGCATACATTTATGAACTGGGACCGCGCGATTTTGACGGACAGCGGCGGATTCCAAGTTTTCAGCTTAAGCGAGATGCGTAAAATTGAAGAAGAAGGCGTTCATTTTCGTTCCCATCTGAACGGAGACAAGCTGTTCATCTCCCCGGAGAAAGCGATGGAGATTCAGAATGCGCTCGGTCCCGATATTATGATGGCGTTCGACGAATGCGCTCCTTATCCGGCCGAGCACAGCTACGTCAAGCATTCGCTGGAGCGGACGACCCGCTGGGCGGAACGATGCCTGAATAGTCATGCGAGGCCACATGATCAAGCGCTGTTCGCCATCGTGCAGGGCGGGATGTATGAAGATCTGCGCATACAGAGCGCCAAGGATTTGACTTCGATGGATTTCCCGGGGTATGCTATTGGAGGACTCAGTGTGGGCGAGCCGAAGCCGTTGATGTACGAGGTGTTGGAGACGACGGTGCCCCTCTTGCCTGACAGCAAGCCGCGGTACTTGATGGGCGTCGGATCGCCGGATGCATTGGTGGAGGGAGCGATGCGTGGAATCGATATGTTCGATTGCGTCCTGCCTACCCGTATCGCGCGCAACGGGACAACGATGACGAGTCAAGGCCGTCTCGTCGTGCGGAATGCTAAGTTCACAAGGGATTTCGGACCGCTTGATCCGAACTGTGATTGTTATACGTGCCGCAATTACTCGCGTGCGTACCTCCGCCATTTGATTAAGGCGGATGAGACGTTTGGCTTGCGCCTGACGACGTATCATAATTTATACTTCCTGTTGAATCTGATGCGTCAAGTTCGTGAAGCCATTCGCGATGATCGTTTGCGTGACTTCCGAGACGAATTTTTTGAAGCTTACGGAATGGAGCGCAACGAGAGCGGCTTTTAATGGACTGCCGATGGCTGAGTGCGCGCCTAGAGACAACGGCATTGGCAGGAGGAGTCCATACATAGGTTAACCATATAACCATTTGGAGAAAGGGGGATTGTCCATGTTTTTAGCCGGAGCAGCCGATGCTGGCGCTAGCGGCGGGTTGTTAACCATGCTGCTGCCATTCGTTGCGATGTTTGCGGTGTTCTATTTCCTGTTGATCCGACCGCAGCAGAAGAAGCAGAAGCAGCGTAATTCGATGCTGGGTCAGTTGAAAAAAGGGGACAAAATCGTGACGATTGGCGGCCTTCATGGCACGATTATGGAGATTACCGACGACACCGTCGTTCTGCGTGTCAATGATGTTACGAAGATGACATTTGACCGCAATGCGATTAGCATGGTGGTCAATAGCGAGGAAGCCGCAAGTACGTCATCATAGTCTAGTCGCTTATTATCGAACCCGATTCATAATTATCATGCATAAAGCGATGTCTCGTCAGAGACATCGCTTTTTTATCGATTTTCAGATTTTCGAATCCGGATACGATTTCGTATACGCTTTGCTGCTGTGCGTGGACAGCTCTGTATTCCGCGAAGCCCGGACCCCGGCCCACTTCATTCCGAGATAAGAGGCTATCATTGCCAGTATCGTTCCCGCGATCATATCCGTCAGCCAATGAATGCCGAGGTAGAAGATCGAGAAGATGACGATGAGGGCGCTGATCGAGGTGAAGATTGCCCAACGTCGGTTGCCCGATTGCGACGCGAGCAGCGCAACCGTCACGGATATCGACGTATGCAAGCTAGGGAAGCAGTTATCCAATCCGGATAATTGCCGATAGTTCTCTTCGAAGGACGGAAACACGTCGAGCATGCGGAACTCTACGGCAGCCGGCGGATATGACCATACTTCGTTCACCGGGAAGAACAGATAGAACGGGATGGCTACCGCGTAATTCATGATAACCGCATAGCATACCGCCCGCGCCATACGAAGATGATCCTTCACGATATAGATGGCGATGGATCCGACAACAAGCGACTGGAAGACAACAATATAAAAAAAGGCGACGACCTGGGTAAGAAGCGGATGATGGAACAGCTTCTGAATGCTGTGTACGAATTGACCTTCCAACTGATGAATATGGGAAGTAAAATCCCAGTTGATGGCCAGCGCTTTCTCGACGGTCAGCTCTAAGTTATTTACGAGCAGGATAAGTATGAGGCCGATAAAAGCGAATAAGAAAGAGCGGGATTGCCGCAATGCCTTGTAAAATGCAGCGACCAGAGCCAGCGGCTGCTTGCCCGATCCGAACCATAGCAGCAGGATAACGACCGCGATTGTCCATAACGTGACCGTCTGCATGGAGTGAAATAAGACCACAAATATCCCCCTAATAATTCCGGTAAACGGTTATTTCATTCCTTTAGTATATCATAAAGTGCAGGGGGGAACATACAGACCAGGCGACCATTTCTTGCCGCCAGTTGCGCGGTTGCGGAGGATTACTTCTTCCGGCTCATATTGACGCCGAATATGCCGCCGAGCGCGCCGCAGGCGCATGCCGCGGCAACGAGAATCAGTTTCTGGAAGGTGATGCCGGCATCCATGGCGAGAAAGCCGATAACGAGGATAAGCATTGCATAGAAAAAACCGGTCAGACCGCCGTAGTACCAGCCTCTGCGCCCGCTGCGCCGGCCTGCCGTCCAGCCCCCAATAACAAGAGCGATGATATGGACAAGATAAATATAGCCGAGCGTCTTGTCCTCATATGTAGAACTAGAGTAGAGCAGTACGGACAAGGCCAAGGCCCCCATGGCCATCCACATAAATGAATTGACGATGCCGGCCAATATGGGGTGATTCGGCTTCCATTGAGATACACGCTGCAATGCATTCATGATTGGAATTCTCCTTTCGGATTGAATTATCATTCCCGGCCGGGGATGGACAAAAATATTCGTAGTATAGATCGTATGGGCAAGCCGATAGAAATAGTACAAGGCATAGACGAAAAATATAGAACGGCGTTATAATGTGTGACAAGATATCGAATCCGTCATAGGAAGCCCAGATCCGAGTTGAAATTGTTGCGCAGAAAGGGATGGAATGACATGGGACATGATGCGTCGACATGGCAGGTTACGATTGCGGTAATCGTATTTCTTGTGACCTATGCCATTATTATTTCAGAAAAGATGAACCGGGCCATTATCGCCCTGCTAGGAGCAGTGGCGATGCTTGTGCTGCAAATCGTAGATGTGCATCGCGCGTTCACTGAGCATATCGAATGGAACACGATTTTCCTGCTGGTCGGGATGATGATACTCGTCGGGATTACGAACAAGAGCGGGATCTTCCAATATGCAGCCGTCAAGGCGGCACAGCGAACACAAGGCAGGCCGATCCGGATCCTGGTGATGTTAGCGGTCTTAACGGCGGTCGGTTCGGCTTTTCTGGATAATGTGACGACCGTACTGCTGGTTGTACCGATTACATTTTCCATTACCCGGATGCTCAATATCAATCCGGTTCCGTTTTTGATCACGGAAGTTATCGCTTCGAACGTGGGCGGCACAGCGACATTGATCGGCGACCCGCCGAATATTATGATTGGGTCTGCGAACCCGCATTTGACCTTCAATATGTTCTTGATCTATTTAGCGCCGGTCGTCGTGGTAATCATGGCTGTGGTGCTTGTCGTGCTCGTATTCATATACCGGAAGCAGTTGAAGGTAACGGACAGTCAGCGCCATGCCCTGATGCAGTTGTCGGCGGAATCGTATATTTCGGACAAGCGGCTCGTAAGGAAATCGGTGACGATCCTCGTATTGACGATCCTGGGATTTGTGCTTCACTCGGCCATTCATGTGGAGCCGGCGGTTGTCGCCATGGTGGGAGCTACGCTGCTGATGCTGATCGGCCTGAAGGGAGAAGAAGAGCTGGAAGAAGCGCTGCATCGGGTAGAATGGGTGACCATCTTGTTCTTCATCGGCCTATTTATTCTCGTAGGCGGACTGATTGAAGTCGGCGTCATCAATCAATTGGCCCAATGGATGTTGAGCGTCACGAGCGGCGATATGACGCGAACCGCCATGTTCGTGCTCTGGGGCTCGGGCATCGCGTCTGCGACGATTGACAATATCCCTTTTGTGGCGACGATGATTCCGCTTCTGCAGGATGTCGGGACCCAGTTGGGCATTACGGATCCGAACCAATTGAATCCGCTTTGGTGGTCACTGGCCTTGGGCGCTTGTCTGGGTGGCAACGGCACCTTGATCGGCGCATCGGCAAATGTGATCGTGGCAGGGATGGCGCAGCGCGAGGGACATGCCTTCAGCTACATGGATTTTCTCAAAATTGGGGCTCCGCTAACGCTGTTGTCGCTAGCGATTTCAACCGTCTACATTTTCCTGTTCATTCTCTAACCGTTCGCGATCCAAAGCGAACGGATGGGTACAAACCACTAATCGTAATGTAAGATGCAGGATGGGAACATTTCGATAAGAAAAAAGCTGCATGCCTCTCGCAGCACGGGGCCAGAATACACGTACTGGCACACCGAAAATGGCACCGGGAGGCGTTGCTAATGGAAGTCTGGACTCTCGTATTGCGCACGATCCTGATGTATATTGTTGTCTTCATCGTGCTTCGTCTGATGGGCAAAAGAGAGATCGGCAAGCTGTCCGTCTTCGATGTCGTCATCTCCATCATGATTGCGGAGATTGCGGTGTTTGTCATCGAAGACAGCAAAAAGCCGCTATGGCAAGGGCTTGTCCCGATCATCATTCTTATTATCATTCAGATCAGCGTGGCTTACATTGCCTTGAAAAGCCAATGGATAAGGCATCTGTTCGATGGCAAGCCAAGCATTATCATCAAGAACGGCCAGCTTGACCGCTCAGAGATGGCCCGGCAGCGGTACAATCTCGACGATCTGATGCAGCAGCTCCGTGAGCAGGGAGTGGACAATATCGGCGGTGTTCGCTATGCGATACTGGAGGCAAACGGCAAACTAACCGTGTTCCTGAAGCAGGGCGCGGACACGTCGCCCGCCCAGGAAGCCCAGAATGGCGCCCAGCAATCGGGCGGCATGTTGGAAGAGAATGATACTGGGGATGCAAAAGGTCCCGGTTTGCTTGCCGTTGGCGGCAGTTCGTCCTCCTCGTTGGGGGGCGGAAAGCGGGGGAAGAAGACAGGCCCCGCCCTGCGCAAGCCGGAGCGTTATCATTTCACGGCATTGCCGTTGCCGCTAATTATGGATGGCAAAGTGCAGGATCATAACCTGTCGACCATCAATAAGACGCGCTTCTGGTTGAAAAACCAGCTTACCCTGAAAGGCGTCACTGAATTTAAAGACGTTTTTTTCTGTTCTATCGATCATCGGGGCTATTTATTCGTGGATCGGAAGCAAAAATAGGGACAACCGGAAGCTTATTTGCGATGCGGCTTCGTAGGTAGCCATTGCCGAAGCCGCGGAAGCCGCGTCACATCATCCCGGTCGATGATTCCCATCATGATGAGCAGCAGCAGATAAACAATGACCCCTGCCGTCCCCGCAGCGATGAAGCGAAGCAGACCACTGTAGCCTTCCGGCAGCAGCGCACGCATATAGAGCGCCTGAATGCAGCCTGCCATAATCAACATGGCCGATCCCACCTTGATCAAATCGAGCCACGGTATCTGCAGATGAAGATGGCGGATGACGCTCACCGTATGAAGCAGCGTGACGACCACAACATTCATGCATATCGCGATAATCGCTCCGTAAATGCCCAATTGAGGTTGAGACGCCAACTGAATAATGAGCAGAAGCTTCAGGGCGGCTCCGATGAATGTATTCACAAGGGCGGTTCCTGGGCGCTCAAGGGCCTGCAGCGCAGCTTGAAGCGGCGCCTGCAAGTAGATGAAGACCGCGATTGGAGCCATCCACCGCAGCATTGGAGCGACGCTGGGATCGTTATAGAGCAGGACGCACAGCGGAAGCGCGAGTACGAACATGATGACGGCGAAGGGAGCGCCGCATACGAGCGCCAGCCGGATCGCCTGGTATATCCGCTTGTGAATCATGCGTATGTCATTGCGGCCGAGCGCCTCGGATAATGAAGGCACGAGAGAGACGGCGAGGGAGTAGGTCAGCGCCCCAGGCAGCGTCAAAATCGGGATAATCATGCCCTGAAGAGCGCCATACTGCGCCGTGGCGATCGCGGTGAGAACACCGGCCGCCGCCAGGCTGCGCGCGATCGCAATCGACTCCAGAAGGTAGGACAACGAGCCGATAAGCTTGCCTCCCGTTACGGGTAACGCAATGCCGAGCAAGCGGGAAGCTATCTTGTGCGCCCCCCCATGCTCCGGCAGATGTAGTGAAGCCGGAGCGCCGTCCGCCGCGCCGTTTTCCTTCTGCTTGCGCGCGGAGCGCATTAGGAAGATGAGGACGATCAGCCCTCCGAGCTCGCCTACGACGACGCCGCCCATGGCGCCCGCTGCCGCCCATTCCAACCCATAGGGAAGGAACAGATAGGCGAAGCCGATGACCGCCACGCTGCGGATGAACGTCTCGGTCACTTGGGAGACGGCGGTCGGCACCATATTTTGCATGCCTTGGAAGTAGCCGCGCAGCACCGCGGAGATGGCAACCATGATGATAATTGGCGTCATGACAAGGAGCGTATAGTACACCCGGGTATCGGTTAGAACGAGGGATGTCATCCATGGCGCGAGCATGAGATAGGCGGCGGAGAAGACGATGCCCGCACTGACAGTCAGCTTCATGGCGACCGATAATATGCGGCGCACACGGGCCCGATCCCCAACAGAGTCTGCCTCGGCGATCAGCTTCGCTACGGCGAGCGGAACACCGCCTGTAATTAACGTAATGATGACGAGCAGGAAGGGGTAGCCGAGCTGATAGATTCCTACTCCTTCCGCCCCGATGATCCGCGGAAGAGTAACGCGCGGAATGAACCCGAGTATGCGATTCAAAATGCCTGCGGCCAATAAAATCAGCGTTCCCTGTATAAATGACTGCTTCTTCACGTTCCGATCATCCCTCTTCCCTGCGGACTTGTCTACCTGATATAACCATAAATATGCGGTTGTCCCCATTCCATGACGATTGGCTTGTGCCGATGGAAAAGGAAGGTCAGAAGAGGCAAGGATTGCTATGGGGCGTGAAGCAGGAATTGAGTGAAGGAGCGCGAATAATAGATAGACACAAAAAAGGAGTGAGCGGCGTGTCTGAGCCATGTACGGAGCAGGAGCGGATCGATGCGATCAAAATGTGCTGTGAGAGCAAGGCGGAGGAACTCAGGCTGCTCGGCTACGAGCAGGTAACGGGGAAGGATGTGTGGGAGTGCGTCAGTGCCAAGTATAACAAAGAAGGCGCTGAGCCGGCCATGTATCAGGTCGTCAATGATATTTTGTCTTTGAAAGCAACGCAATTCATGAACTTTATGACGATGGCGGCTTATCGCGGGTCTCCCTTTTTATAAGGCGAGATTTTTTTATGTTATGATCACACAAAAATTGACTCGAAAAATGACGGTCGATATAATAGGAATATTGAAAAGGAAAAAGAAAGGGGAATAGGGACGATATGAAAAGGGTGTTCGCATTTCTGCTCATCGTTGTCGTATCGCTAGGTGTCATTGTCTGGACTAGCCCTTCGATCGTCAACAACATACGTCTTGGACTCGATCTCAAGGGGGGCTTCGAGATTTTATACCAGGCCTCTCCGCTGGAATCGGGCGGGCAAGTAACGAACGATGCGCTTAAACAGACTGCCAAAAGTCTGGATAAACGGATTAACGCAACCGGTACGAGCGAACCGGAGATTACGATCGAAGGTACGGACCGGATCCGCGTCAAGATTGCGGACGTTCAGAACGAGGAAGAGGTGCGGAAGAAGCTGAAAGAGCCGGCTGTTCTTACGTTCCGCAGCTCTGAAGGCTGTGAGGATGCGTCCGATTACTGCAAGATTGAACTGAAAGGAACGGACTTCGTCGAGGGCGGAGCGAGCGTCGTATATGACGAGTTGCAGCGTCCGATCGTATCGATTAAGTTGAAGGATGCAAGCAAATTCGCCGAAATTACAAAACGTCTCGCCGGTTTGTATGATCCGGATATGACGAAAGCGCGCAACCGTCTGGCGATTTTTATGGATGACACCCTCATCTCCGATCCGTCCGTCAATAATGAGATACCAGGCGGGGAAGCGACGATTACCGGCCAGAGCACGAAGGAGGAAGCGAACGAGCTGAAGGATATGATTAATCTCGGCTCCTTACCGCTTAAGCTAACCGAGAAGTACTCGCAGACCGTAACAGCTACGCTTGGCAAGATGTCGCTGGAGCAGACAGTGAAGGCCGGACTAATCGGCACGGCGCTGATTCTGTTATTTATGCTTGTCATCTACCGCCTGCCTGGCGTCATTGCCAGCTTCTCGCTGATTTTGTTTACATGGATTCTGCTGATTGTATTCTGGCTGTCCGAGATTACGCTGACGCTACCGGGCATTGCGGCTTTCATCCTCGGCCTCAGCATGGCCGTCGACGCGAATATTATTACGTTTGAACGGATCAAGGAGGAACTGCGCAGCGGCAAGTCGATCAAATCCGCGATGAAGGCAGGCTCCAAGAACTCGTTCCGGACGATTATGGACGCGAACATTACGACGATTATTGTCGGCGTCGTCATGTACATTTTGGGTGAGAGCCAAGTCAAAGGATTTGCGCTTATCCTAATGATGACCGTTATCGTCAGTATTTTCACGAACGTATTCCTCTCCCGCGTCATGCTGCATGCGCTGGCCAAAGCGAATGTGCTGGCCAAACCGGGATACTTCGGCGTGAAGGAGAGTGAAATCCGTGCGCTCTAAAGGAACGTTTAACTTTGTTCATTCAAGCAAATACTTCTTTATTTTCTCTATCATCATTACGATTGTCGGCGCGATCTCGCTTAGCGTCCTCGGTTTGAACTACGGGGTAGACTTCAGCTCGGGCACGAACGTAGACATTACGCTCACGAAGCCGGTGGAGAGAGCCCAGGTCGAGCAAATGCTCGCTCCGTACCAATTGAAGAAGGAGCCGACCATTACGATCGGCAGTGACCGGATGACGGTCCGGTTCACGGAAGTGCTGACCGAGCAGATGGAGAACCAGTTCAAGGCTGATTTCAAACAGCTGGATGCGGGCGCTTCCTTCGAAATCAGTACGGTCGATGTCGAGATTGCACGCGAGCTGCAGCGCAATGCCTTGCTCGCGGTCCTGATTGCGAGCATGGGCATCATTATTTATATCAGCATCCGCTTCGAATGGCGCTTCGCTATCTCGGCGGTCATCGCTTTGCTGCATGATGCGTTTATGGTTATCAGCATATTCTCGATATTCCGGCTTGAGGTCAATCTGCCGTTCATTATCGCGGTGCTGACCATCATCGGGTATTCCATCAACGATACGATCGTTATCTTTGACCGGATTCGCGAGAATATGAGATTTGCCAAGATCAAAAATATGCAGGACTTGTCCCACCTCGTGAACGACAGTATTTATCAGACGCTGACCCGTTCCATCAATACGGTCTTGACCGTTCTCGTGGCGGCCCTCTGTCTGTTTATTTTCGGAAGCGAGTCGATTCGCATGTTCTCGCTGGCCATTCTGATCGGCTTGGCATTCGGCGCTTATTCGTCCATCTTCATCGCGAGCCCGCTGTGGGCCGTATTGAAGAGCAAGGAGAAGAACAAGCCCAAGTCTCCGGCGAAGCCGAAGCAGGCGTAACCGCCAACTTCAAGCCGAAGAATGGGGCGGCAATGGAGCGATACCCTGCTTGGCTTCTCTGCCGCAGCCTGCGGGCGAGCATAAAGATGAAGCCGCGTCAGTATGCTGACGCGGCTTTGATGTTGCAAGCAAGAACATACCAATGGACCATGTTCTTCATCATGAAGAAGAAAATAAAATCAGTGTAAATCAAAAATCATGTAATGCAGCGTTTGGGGGAGAGTCTGACGCTGCTGCAATGAGGATGTTAAAGGAAGTGGGAGGATGCTTCATCCACGCTCCCGGTGGATCTGTTCTGACGTGCCGGATTCCGATATCGAGCAGTTGGCCCAGGAAGCCCGGGTCTCGAAGCTGGTTGCCCGTATGCTGGCTGTACGGGGGATTTCAGACACAGAGCAAGCGCACCGGTTTTTGCATGCGGATATTGATGAGATGCACGATCCGTATTTATTGGCAGGAATGGAAGACGCGGTGGTCCGAATCCGAACAGCGCTTGCGACCCGCGAACGCATTCGCATTTATGGCGATTACGATGCGGACGGAGTCTCGAGCACATCGCTGATGATTTATTTGATGCGCCACTTGGAGGCGGATTTCGATTATTATATCCCGCACCGGGCGAACGAAGGGTACGGGCTGAATAAGGCCGCGTTGGAAGACGCGCGGGCTCGCGGCGTCACTCTCGTCGTGACGGTCGACACCGGGATCAGCGCCGTAGAGGAAATCGCCTATGCGCGCGAGCTCGGAATCGATATCGTGGTGACCGATCACCATGAGCCTCCAGAGCAGCTTCCGGACGCCTGCGCCCTAGTAAATCCGAAGCTGCCTTATTGCCCTTATCCGTTCAAAGGGCTGGCCGGTGTCGGGGTGGCCTTCAAGCTGGCGCACGCGCTGCTCGGGCGGATTCCCGAGGAGTGGCTGGAGCTGGCCGCCGTCGGCACTGTCGCCGATCTGATGCCTCTGCTGGATGAGAACCGCATTCTTGTGCGTGCGGCCCTGCAGCGGATGAAGCGTTCCCGCTATGCCGGGATTCGGGCGCTGCTACAAGTATGCAGCATCGATCCGAAGGAAGTGACGTCGACGCATATCGCCTTCTCGATGGCTCCGCGAATCAATGCAAGCGGCCGGCTCGATCATGCCGACATCGCGGTTCAATTGCTGATGGCGGAAGACGACGCGGAAGCTGAGGCGCTCGCATGGGAGCTGGATCGGTTGAATAAGGAGCGGCAGAAGATTGTCGACGGTATCGTCAAAGAAGCGGAAGCGCAGTTGGCGGAGCAGATGGAGGATACGGGCGAGCCTCCCCCTGTCATCGTATTGGCCGCGGAGGGCTGGAATGTCGGCGTCATCGGGATCGTCGCTTCCAAAATACTCGAAAAATATTACCGTCCGACCTTTGTGCTGGGAATCGACGGCGAGACGGGATGGTGCAAAGGCTCGGCCCGTTCGATCCCGGGCTTCGATCTATACGAGGCCATACAGGCTTGCGGGGAGCTGTTCGAGCATTATGGCGGTCATCAGGCCGCGGCCGGCATGACGATTCAGGCAGATAAGCTCGCGGAGCTGAAGCGGCGCCTGCAAGAGATTGCCGAGGGAATACTGACAGAGGAGCACTTCGTTCCTTGTGTTGAAGTAGACGCGGAATGCGGCTTGAATGAGATTCCACTGGAAGTGATAGACCAGATGGAGCAATTGGCCCCGTTCGGCATGGGCAATCCGAGCCCACGGGTCGTCATCCGCAACGCGCGGGTGCGCGAGATCCGGACGATGGGTAAGGAAGGCCAACATTTGAAGTTGATGTTGAGCCAAGACCGTGCTACATTGGATGCGGTAGCTTTTCACCGGGGGGGCTTGGCCCGAAGGATTGCGAGTGACGTGAAGGCGGATGTGCTGGGCGAGTTGTCCGTCAATGAATGGAACGGCCGGCGCAGGCCGCAGTTGTTCATGCAGGATATCCGAATCCAGGAGCGGCAGCTGTTCGATTTACGGGGGATCCCGGAGGCTTGGGAGACGGTCGTCCAACTGGCGCGCATATTGGAGCAGGATGGAGACGGGGCAAGCGTTCTCGTTACGACCCGCGAACAGGCGGGCGTGCATGCTGCGGAATCGTTCGCGTGGCTGTACAGCGACGAGGAGGACGGACCGGCTGTCGTTCCGGGCGCATGGCAGGGAGACGAGTCGTTCGTCGCCGCGATGTCGGAGCGCGTTCGCGAGCTAGTGCTCTTCGGGATGCCGCCGTCGAAGCTGGAAATGAGGCGGTTGACGCGCCAGCTTCGCCATTTGGAACGACTGCATGTCGTGCTGCCGCGCGAACCGATCGGGGGGCGGCTTCATACGCCGACGCGCGATCGAATCAAGCGGGCTTATGCTGAATTAAGACGGGTACATACATGGACCAATGAACCCGAGCCGATGCGGTCGCTGGCCAAGCGCGTCAACTTGTCCCCGAGGGAATTTATGCTGCTGCTCGATATGTTTCAGGAACTGCAATTTTTATCTTGCACTCATCATAGACATACAACGACTTTCGAAATGGCGGCACAGCCGGCAAAGACCTTGTTGGAGGCTTCTCAATGTTACCGGGATTGGGTAGCCGCAGCCTCCTGGGAGCAGTGCTGGTATGAGCCAGCGACAGAGGAGTTTGCGGCATGGCTGTGGTCCTGCTGGGACGAAGACCGCGATGTTTCATTACTTAGGAGGAGTTCAGATGGATTTTAAATCGTATATTCGGGTCATTCCCGATTTTCCTCAGCCGGGAATCAGCTTCAAAGATATTACGACGCTGCTGAAGGACGGTTCGGCTTATCAGGCCGCGATCACCGCGATGAAGCAGATGGTCGAGGATAAGCAAATTGATCTGATTGCCGGTCCGGAGGCGCGCGGGTTCGTCGTGGGCGCTCCGCTTGCCTTGGCGATCGGGGCCGGATTCGTCCCGATTCGCAAGAGCGGCAAGCTGCCGGGCGAGACGATCGAAGCGGGCTATGCGCTGGAATACGGCAGCGACAAGCTGGCCATGCACAAGGATGCGATCAAGCCGGGGCAGAAGGTGTTGATTGCCGACGATCTGCTGGCAACCGGAGGCACGATCTCGACGGCCGTCAATCTGGTGCGCCAATTGGGCGGAGAAGTGGTCGGGGCGTTGTTCCTGATCGAACTGGGCGACCTGAACGGTCGCGCCAAGCTGCCGGATATTGATGTGCGTTCCCTGGTGACTTACGGATAGCCGTTAGAAGTGAAAAAAGGTCGAGCTAGGGTTTCTATTATTTCCCGTACTCGACCTTTTTGCTTCATCGCTGCCCATTTTGGCAAATTGTGGGCAAGGGTAGGCCACCCGACCTCGAGGCTGCGAAAAAACGATTTCTTTTTGTTTTAC
This sequence comes from Paenibacillus popilliae ATCC 14706, assembly GCF_000315235.1. Lineage (GTDB taxonomy): Bacteria > Bacillota > Bacilli > Paenibacillales > Paenibacillaceae > Paenibacillus_B > Paenibacillus_B popilliae. Next base: position 37,588 of record NZ_BALG01000016.1, read on the forward strand.
ATTTTTGAGAAAAGGGGTGTCCCAGGTCATTTTCAGTGACTTTTGGTACACCTCCTTCTTGCATACATCAGGCTTGCTCGTTAGACCAGCCCAGCTTGTCAATGACGATGAAGAACAGATTGAGCATGATGCCGAGCACCGTGGCCAGCGCCATTCCTTTTAATTCAACAGCTCCCAGCTTCAAGGTGGCGCCGCTGATGCCGATGACGATGATAAGCGTCGTCAGCAGCAGATTTTTCGGCTTGCCGTAGTCGACCTTGGCATCGACCAGCACCCGCAGTCCGGATGCCGAGATGACCCCGAACAACAGCAGGGATACGCCGCCCATGACGGGAACCGGGATGTTGGCGATGAGGGCAGAGACTTTGCCGAAGAAGGACATGACTATGGCCATAACCGCTGCGCCGCCGATCACATATACAGAATAGACGCGGGTAAGCGCCATGACGCCGATGTTCTCCCCGTACGTCGTGTTCGGCGTGGAGCCGAGGAAGCCGGAGAAAATGGTCGAGAGCCCGTTGCCGAGCAGGGAGCGGTGAAGTCCCGGATTTTTGGATAGATCGCTGCCTATAATATTGCTAGTTACCATCAAATGGCCGATATGCTCCACAACGACGACCAGTGCCGCAGGCACAATAATGGCGATCGCCGTCCAGTTGAATTCAGGGAGCGTGAATGTCGGCATTTTGAACAGGGCGGCATCCCGGACTGATTCCATGTTGACCATCCCCATGAAATAAGCGACGACATAACCGGAAATAATACCGATGAGGACAGGAATAATTTTCAAGAATCCGCGGAAGAGCACGTTGCCGAGCACGGTCACGCCGAGCGTGACGCAGGCCAGCGTAATGGCCGTTGCATCAAGTCTGTCTCCCGGATTGGCTGGAATAAAGCCCGACATCCCGGCAGCGACCGGAACCAACTCGAGGCCGATGACCGCGACGATAGCCCCCATGGCGGCCGGCGGGAAGAGTATATCCAGCCAGCGAGTGCCGACCCACTTCACGATGAGCGCGACCGCCACGAAGATAAGTCCGCATACGATGAAGCCGGACAGCGCTTGGGCGTAGCTGCCGCCATTGCCGGTGAGAACGACCGTAACCGGCGAAATGAATGCAAAGCTCGATCCAAGAAAGGCAGGGATGAGTCCCCGGCACAGCAGAAGATAGAAGAGGGTGCCCAATCCGTTCATGAGCAGTACGATGCCTGGATCGACGTGGAACAGGTTCGGCACTAGAACGTTCGATCCGAACATGGCGAACATGTGTTGGATGCTTAGCAGCAGTCCGGGTCCGACAGCCAGTTTTTCATGTACTTGAATGTCGCGTTGCAAGTCGAATACACTCCTTTATATGTTATTGTTGTCATTGTCAAAATCCGTTTCTGGATAGTATCCCTTAGATCTAACTATATAATTAACATGCTATTCGGCCTATGATCGGGAAAGCCCAGGAAGACCATTGACGGGAGACACCGAATAAAGGCATAATTAAAGGATATAAATTTGTAGTCTGGCGGATATGCTCCCCGACTGAAGAAAGGAACCGAAACGACTCCAATGGGCATCGAGCATTTATTAGAGAAGGCCTCGGCGTATATGAAAGAATCGGATCTGGATCGCGTCCGCGAAGCGTATCTATTCGCGGAGCAGGCTCATTCGGGGCAGGTCCGGAAATCCGGCGAACCCTATATATTGCACCCTCTGGCTGTCGCCGACATCGTGGTGGGCATGCAGATGGATCCGACTTCAGTCGTAGCGGCGCTGCTGCACGATGTCGTGGAGGACACATCCGTCTCCCTGAAGGAAGTGCGCACCAAATTCGGAAATACATGCGCGATGCTGGTCGATGGATTAACGAAGCTCGAACGGATTCAGTTCCGATCCAAGGAAGAGCAGCAGAACGAGAATTACCGGAAAATGTTCGTGGCCATGGCCAATGACATCCGCGTTATCGTCATCAAGCTGGCGGACCGGCTTCACAATATGCGGACGCTGAAGTACCAATCGGAAGAGAGTCAACGGCGCATCGCCTATGAGACATTGGAAATCTTCTGTCCCATCGCCCATCGGCTCGGAATCTCGGCCATCAAGTGGGAGATGGAAGACATTGCGCTTCGCTATTTGAATCCGCAGCAGTATTACCGCATTGCCAACCTCATGCATAAGAAGCGTGCCGAGCGGGAGCAGTTTATTACCGACGTTATCGCGCGCATTCAGGAGAAGCTGGAGGAGATGGGCATCATCGCCGATCTGTCCGGCCGACCGAAGCATATATACAGCGTCTATAAAAAAATGACGGCCAGGAGCAAGCGGTTCAATGAAATTTACGATCTGCTGGCGATTCGCATCCTCGTCGATAATATCAAAGACTGCTATGCCACTCTCGGCATTATTCACACGCTATGGAAGCCGATGCCGGGCCGGTTCAAGGACTATATTGCGATGCCGAAGACGAACATGTACCAGTCGCTCCATACGACGGTCATCGGTCCGACGGGGGAGCCCACCGAGGTGCAGATTCGGACCTGGGAGATGCACCGCACGGCCGAGTACGGGATTGCGGCGCACTGGGCGTACAAAGAGGGCGGATTCCATTCGGGCAGCTTCGAAGAGAAGATGACGTTCCTGCGCGAAATTCTAGATTTACAGCAGGAGACGAACGACGCACAGGAATTTGTCGAATCGCTCAAAATGGATTTTTTCGCCGATTTGGTGTTTGTATTCACGCCCAAAGGAGAAGTCATCGAGCTTCCGGCCGGCTCTGTGCCGCTTGATTTTGCGTACCGCATCCATACGGAGGTTGGGAACCGGACCATTGGGGCGAAGGTGAATGGCCGCATCGTGCCGCTCGATCACCAGTTGAAGACAGGCGATATCGTCGAGATTTTGACGTCGAAGCATTCTTACGGGCCGAGCGCGGATTGGGTTAACATCGCGCAGTCGTCCCATGCGCGCTCCAAAATCAAGCAGTGGTTCAAAAAAGAGAAGCGGGAAGAGAACGTGCAAAAAGGACGCGAAGGAATCGAACGGGAATTGAAGCGACTGGGGCTGGAGCCGTCGGCCTGGATGAGCGACGACAAACTGCTCGAGGGCGCGAAGAAGTTCACCTTCAACGATATCGATGACATGATGTCCGCTATCGGCTTCGGCGGCATTACCGCCTCCCAGATCGTGACCCGCTTGACGGAAAAGCTGCGCAAGGAAACGGAAGAGGCCAACCAGATCGAATTGACCAACGAGGTCAAGGAAGTCAAGAAGGAACCGGAGCGTAAATCCAGGCCTGCCCATGGCGTCAAAGTAGAGGGCATCGACAATTTGCTCGTTCGCTTCGCCCGCTGCTGCAATCCAGTGCCTGGCGATGAGATCGTCGGGTACGTTACCCGCGGACGGGGCGTCTCGATCCACCGGGCCGACTGCCTGAATATCCCGACGACGATCGACGGGGAAGAGGCGGAACGGATTATCGATGTACAATGGGGTGATTCCCCTGAGGCGAATTACAGTGTTGACATCGAGATTACCGGCATGGATCGGAGAGGCTTTCTCAACGAGGTGCTACAGGCTGTTTCCGAGAGCAAGACGAATATCGCCGCCGTCTCGGGCCGTTCGGATCGCAATCGGCTGGCGATGATTCATATGACGATTCTCATCCGCAATACCGAACATCTCCAATCGGTGGTCGAAAAGATTAAGCGGGTGAAGGACGTGTATACGGTGCAGCGGATCATGCAGTAAGATCGCTGCACTTTTTTGGCGTGTTATAAGAAGTTTTGAACACTTCTTAAGTTCATGAGGCGAGTCAATAAGTAGTTTAATTGTTGCAGGAAGGATGATAAGTACGTATGCGAATCGTAGTTCAACGGTGCAAGGAAGCCGCCGTAACGGTTGAGACAGAGCTGGTCGGGAGCATCGGGCAAGGCTTGATGCTGCTCGTCGGCGTGACGCATGAGGATACGGAACAGGACGCGCACTGGGCGGCCGACAAAATTGCCGGGCTGCGCATCTTCGAGGATGAATCGGAGAAGATGAACCTGTCGGTACAGGAAATAGGCGGCGCGGTATTGTCCGTCTCGCAATTCACCCTGTACGGCGACTGCCGCAAAGGACGGCGTCCCAACTTCATGGCTGCCGCGCGGCCCGAACAGGCGGAGCGGCTCTATGACAGCTTCAATGAGCGGCTACGCGTACTGGGGCTCGTCGTCGAGACCGGCCGCTTCGGAGCGATGATGGATGTGCAGTTGGTGAACTGGGGGCCGGTCACGCTCATCGTGGACAGCCGGGAGTAGTCTACGGCAGACAAGCTTGCCCTCAGCCTGGGGAGCCGGAATAATTGATCGCCGATACGGCCCATACTAGGGAGGAACCCTAAGCGTGCTGCCCTGCCCGACCGGATGCTTCGCCTTGCATGCTGGACGGCCGGCAGCTATGGAAAGGAGCCTTATCGTGCGACAATCATTGCAGCAGCTCGCGATCCAGTACAGCACCTGGGCAGCCGTTCAATCAGTCAAGGAAGCGGTTGCACTCGCGCAGGAGGAGCAGGCCGAGCAGGACGCTCTTCGCCGCCAAGGTGCCAATGTAAAGCGATAGCCGCGGCCATTCGATGCCCGGTCTTCTTCCATGAGGAAGGGGCCGGGCATTGCTGGCTGGGGTGAATTTGGCATACAGGATGAGGATAGGGTGAAAAATACGATACCAGGACACGGCGAGGTGACGGAAGATGAAACGAATTCAGGCATATACGCGGACGGAGGACGAGGCGGAAACGCTGCGGACACAGCTTGTCGCAGCAGGCGCGACGAATATTGAGGTCGGGGAACGGGGAGGCCCGCTTGCCAGCAAGCAGATGCTGTTCGCTCCGTTCCTAACCGGCAATGCGAATGGCTCCGCTTATAGCGGTGGCGTATCGGCCGTAGGCCCGGGCGGCCTTGTGACGACGCGCGACAGCGGGCAAGAGGCCCCCGCCACGGACTTGACCAATAACGAAGGGGGGGCGGACATCGCGTCCTCCGAGCGGGTGGAGGCGCCTGGCGGGCTGCGCTATGTCGTCGCCGCCAAGGCGGATGAAGCGGTCTATGATGATGTCGTCCGGATGATCCACTTGAACGGCGGATATTTCGATCCGGGAGAAGAGGTATAGCAGCTTCACTTTATTTTGGAAAGTGAATATGATAGGATTAGGACTGTCGCCCGCCTGGATGGGCGCCCTTTTGGGACGAAGAGCCAACTTGGGCCGTGTTAGGGGGAGCTTGTAGGAAATGCGCTTGACATTAATCGCCAATGAAGCGGCGTTTGAACGTTCGCTGGTTCATATTGTTCAATTGTTTATCGAGCAGCCGGAGGTGTCGTTTCAGCTAAGCCTGCAACCGGAGACAGAGCGGGCGGAGGAAGCCGAGGCGGTCATCCGTCTCGCGCAGACCGAGCCGGAGGGCGGGTTGGCGCCCGCATCGTTCCCGCTCGCGTCCGCGGGCCGCGTTCGCGTCCGCGCGATGCTGGAGCGGAAGGACGGGCCTTCGCTGGAATCCGCCAATGAACGTTCGGTTCCGGAGGAAGCGACCTATGAGCAGTACCGCAAGCAGGTAAAGAATGCATTCTCCCATGCGCTGCTGCAGGTGCTGAGTGCATGGACCGGCATCGAGCAGCCATGGGGCATCCTGACCGGCGTCCGTCCGACGAAGCTGATGCATGATGCCCGGCGGCGCGGAATGTCACAGGACGAGGCGAAGAAGATGCTTCGCGAACAATATTTGATTACGGACAGCAAGATCGCGCTGATGGAACAGATTGTGGAACGGCAATTGACGGCCTTGCCCGATCTGGATCGGCTTCAGCACCAGGTAAGTATTTATCTCGGAATCCCGTTCTGTCCGACCAAATGCGCCTATTGCACCTTCACCGCGTACGATATTAACGGGCGTCAAGGCGCGGTCGAATCGTTCCTTGGCGGGCTTCACTATGAAATGCGCGAGGTGGGACGCTTCCTGAAGGAGCGGAATATTCTGATAACGACGATATACTATGGCGGCGGAACCCCGACCAGCATCACTGCGGAAGAGATGGACATGCTGTATGAGGAAATGGTGACCTCCTTCCCGAATGTGGAGCAGGTGCGGGAGATTACGGTCGAGGCGGGGCGCCCGGATACAATTACCCCGGAGAAGCTGGACGTGCTGCGGAAGTGGAATATCGACCGCATCAGCATTAATCCGCAGTCTTACATTCAAGAGACGCTTGATATTATCGGCCGCCATCACAGTGTGGAAGAGACCGTGGAGAAATACAAGTTAGCGCGTGAGCTCGGCATGAACAATATCAATATGGATCTGATTATCGGGCTGCCGGGGGAAGGGACGGCAGAGTTCGCCTACACGCTGCGGGAGACGGAACGGCTCATGCCGGAATCGGTGACGGTTCATACGCTCTCGTTCAAGCGCGCCTCCGAGATGACCCGCCACCGCAGCGCGGAAAAATTCAAGGTGGCCGACCGGGAAGAGGTCGAGCGGATGATGACGCTGGCGGCGGAATGGACGGTCGCACACGGCTATGTTCCGTATTATTTGTACCGCCAGAAAAATATCCTCGGCAACTTGGAAAACGTCGGTTATGCGATGCCGGGAGCCGAGAGTCTGTACAATATACTCATTATCGAAGAAATTCAATCGATTCTGGGCCTGGGCTGCGGCGCATCCTCCAAATGGGTGCATCCGCGAACCGGCGCGATAACGCGCTTCGCCAACCCGAAGGAACCGAAAGTATATCATGACAATGTTGTGGAAGTGACGCGCAAAAAAATAGAAATGATGGAGGAGTTGTTCAAAGAGGCCTAAAGGAAGCGTTTGCTTTTTTGTAATCTGTTTGTAATCTTTACTTCATGTTTTTTTAATATTGTCGCCCTATACTTAATGCATGACCCCCTTTTAAAATATATTCTGTTGCTGGACCTACATCTGATGTAGGTTTTTTTCTTGACTTTAGCATGTTACATCCTTACAATGTCATTATATTCCGACATAACAACCCGATTCAATGACGGGAACAAGTAACCCGCCCCACATGCGCAGAGAGAGGTTCCACGGCTGGAAGAACCTTGATGACGGACGGACGAAGGACATCCCCGAGAACCGGCGGCGAATTCCATTCGGAACGGAATGGATGTGTAGCCGTACGGCGCCTGACGTGCGTTATACGTAAATGAAGCGTGGGAAGCGATCCGGAGGCAGATGGGCCGGCAAGGAGAGCGGACGGCGGAATGTGGGTGGCACCACGGGTGATTGGATTTGACAACCAACTCTCGTCCCTTGGCAAATATTACATTTGCAGGGCGGGAGTTTTTTATTTTAGCACAGGCAGGAGGAGAAAGACCATGGCTTATCAGAAGCCGACAGGCACGCAGGATTTGCTGCCGGGCTCCGTCGAAATATGGCAGACGGTCGAGCACAAAGCCCGCGATCTGTGCCGTCGATTTAACTACAAGGAAATCCGCACCCCGATATTTGAACAGACGGAGCTGTTCGAGCGTGGCGTCGGTGAGACGACGGATATCGTGGAAAAAGAAATGTATACGTTCAAGGACAAGGGCGATCGCAGCATGACGCTTCGTCCAGAAAATACGGCAGGCGTCGTTCGCTCCTATGTGGAGAACAAGCTCTACGGCGATCCGGATGTGACGAAGCTGTATTATATCGGGCCGATGTTCCGCTATGAGCGGCCGCAGGCGGGACGCTACCGCCAGTTCCATCAATTCGGCGTGGAGGCGTTCGGAGCTGCGGATCCAAGCCTGGACGCGGAGATTATTGCGCTCGGGTATGAATTCATGAAGGAGGTTGGGCTGACCGGCGTCCGCGTGGAGATCAATTCGGTCGGCAACGTGCCGAGCCGCGCGGCTTACCGGGATCGTCTGCTTCAATTTTTGGAGCCGATGAAGGAATCGCTGTGCAAGGACTGTCAGTCCCGAATGGAGCGTAATCCGCTGCGCGTGCTCGATTGTAAGGTCGATCAGGACAAATTCGGCATTGCGCCTTCGATTCTGGATAGCCTAGATGAAGAGTGCGCGACGCACTTTGCCAAGATGAAGCAGTATTTGTCGGCGATGGGGGTTGAATATAAAGTGAACCACCGCCTTGTACGCGGACTCGATTACTATACGCATACGGCATTCGAGTACAAGGCGCAGGGCATCGGCGCTATCGACACGGTCGGTGGCGGCGGCCGCTACAACGGCCTGGTGGCGGATATCGGCGGGCCGGATCAGCCCGGTATCGGCTTTGGCATCGGACTCGAACGAATTGCGCTGCTGCTGGAGAAGCAGGGCGCCGATTGCAACGAGGCGTCGCCGCTCGATATTTATATGATCGGTCTCGGCGAGCAGGCGGAGGCCGAGGTGACGAAGCTGCTGCACGATCTGCGGCGCGAAGGACTGGCCGCCGAGAAGGATTACCAGAACCGCAAGATGAAGGCACAGATGAAATCGGCCGACCGCATGAAGGCGCGTTATGCCGGGATTCTGGGCGATGACGAGCTATCCCGGGGCGAGATCGCGCTGAAGGAGCTGGCCAGCGGGGAGCAGCGCTTCGTGCCGCTATCCGAATTGGCGCAGCAATTGAAGCAGGCTTAACCCGCTGAGGCGCCGCGTGCCGACAAGTGGCAGACGATGCAAGAACATAGATGAAGAATGATCGATATAGAGGAGAGTGGAGTTTATGATGTATAAGACGCATTCCTGCGGAGACATAACGAAGGCCCGCATCGGAGAGACGGTCACTTTGAACGGCTGGGTACAGCGCCGGCGGGATCTGGGAGGCGTATTGTTCGTCGATCTGCGTGACCGCACCGGGCTGGTGCAAATGGTATTCAACCCGGAATTTTCAAGCCGCGCCCATGAGATTGCCGATCGCTTGCGCAATGAATTCGTCGTGGCGGTAAGCGGGCAAGTCGTGTTGCGCGATGCGGAGACGGTCAATTCGAACTTGCCGACGGGGGATGTGGAAGTTCGCGTGACGGAGATTGAAATATTGAATGGAGCTAAAAACCCGCCGTTCTTTATTGAAGACGGCATTGAAATCGACGAGTCGCTTCGCCTGCGCTTCCGTTACCTGGACCTTCGCCGTCCGGAAATGCAGCGCACGCTGAAGCTGCGCTCCACAGCGTCGAAAGTGATCCGCGATTTCCTGGATGAGCAGGACTTCCTCGAAGTGGAGACGCCGATTCTGACGAAAAGCACGCCGGAAGGGGCGCGGGATTATCTCGTGCCGAGCCGCGTGCATGCGGGCGAATTTTTCGCTCTGCCGCAATCCCCGCAGTTGTTCAAGCAACTGTTGATGGTATCGGGACTGGAGCGTTACTACCAGATCGCACGCTGCTTCCGCGACGAGGATCTGCGCGCCGATCGCCAACCGGAATTCACGCAAGTCGATATCGAGACCTCCTTCCTGTCTGAGGAGCAGCTCCAGAGCATGATGGAGCAGTTGATGGTCCGCCTGTTCAAGTCGACGATCGGCATGGACATTCCGGCGCCGTTCCAGCGCATTACGTATCAGGAAGCGATGGAGAAGTACGGCTCGGATAAGCCGGATCTGCGCTTCGGCCTGGAACTGGTCGACGTCTGCGATCTCGTGGCGGACAGCGGCGTCAAAGTATTCGCCTCCGTCATCGAGAAGGGCGGCGTCGTCAAAGTGCTGAATGCCAAAGGCTGTGGCACGTGGAGCCGCAAAGACATCGATGATCTCGGGCCGTATGCGGCGCGCTACGGGGCCAAAGGCTTAGCATGGATTCAAGTGAAGGACGGCGAGTTCCGCGGGCCGATCGTCAAGTTCATGAGTGAGGAAGAGATCGCCGCCCTGCGTGAGCGGACGGACGCCAAGGACGGAGACCTGCTGCTCTTCTCCGCCGATACACGCAAGGTCGTATACGATGTGCTCGGCAACCTGCGCCTCTACATCGGCCGCAGACTGAATCTGATCGACGAGAGTGTATTCAAGTTCGCCTGGGTCGTCGATTTCCCGCTGCTGGACTATGATGAGGACGAGAAGCGCTATGTTGCGGCGCACCATCCGTTCACCCGTCCAAAAGACGAAGACCTGCATCTGTTCGATTCGGAACCGGGCCGAATCCGGGCCCAGGCGTACGACCTCGTGCTGAACGGCTACGAAGTCGGCGGCGGATCGCTGCGGATTTACAAGCGCGACGTGCAGGAGAAGATGTTCACGGCGCTCGGCTTCTCTCCGGAAGAGGCGCAAGAGAAGTTCGGCTTCCTGCTGAACGCGTTCGAATACGGCACGCCGCCGCATGGCGGGATCGCCCTCGGACTCGATCGTCTCATCATGCTGCTGGCAGGACGCACGAATCTTCGTGAGACGATCGCGTTCCCGAAGACGGCCAGCGCGGTCGATCTGATGATGGATGCGCCGAATGTCGTGGAGCCGACGCAATTGGAGCAGCTTCATATCAAATCGACCTTCAAGAAGAAAGACAAGAAAGAAGAGCAATAACACGCCCGCTGCTCCGAGCAGCTTGAACGAACGCCCCTTGCCGATCTATGCTATATAGCAGGCGGCTGGGGGCGTTGCCATGATAATCGGGCGATAGGCCCGCAGGAGGAATAGCTGATGTTGCATCAATTTTCGCGTACAGAATTAGCCATCGGCCCGGAAGGGCTGGACAAGCTGAAGAACAGTACCGTCGCCGTACTCGGCATCGGCGGCGTCGGCGGCAGCGCTGCGGAAGCACTGGCGCGCACGGGCATCGGGCGCATCATCCTGATCGACAAGGATGTCGTCGACATTACGAATGTGAACCGCCAGATTCACGCCTTGACGACGACGGTCGGACAGAAGAAGGCGGAGCTGATGCGGGAGCGGATGAAGCTTATCAATCCGGAGTGCGACGTCATCGCCTTGAATATGTTCTATACAGAAGAAACGTACGAGGAGCTGTTCGCCTACGATCTCGATTTTGTCGTGGACGCGTCGGACACGATCTCTTATAAAATTCACCTCATTAAGGAATGCTTGCGCCGCAACATCCCGATGATTTCAAGCATGGGGGCGGCCAACAAAATGGACCCGACGCGTTTCCAGGTGGCGGACATCTCGAAGACGTCGGTCGATCCGATCGCGCGCGTCATCCGGCAGAAGCTGCGCAAGGACGGCATCAACAAAGGAGTCAACGTCGTATTTTCGACCGAGGAGCCGTTAAAGCCGCGCGCTGACGTAACGGAGAAAATCGTTCCGGAGCAGGCGCCGGATATTCGCAAGGCGAAGCAGCCGCCGGCCAGCAACTCCTTCGTGCCGCCGGTGGCGGGGCTGATCATGGTCAGCGTCGTTGTCCGCGATCTGCTAGCTATGTTAGAATCACGGTGATGAATATGGATTTATTCTCCTATCAGGACGAACAGAATCCGGGCATGCGCCTGCTCGCCGACCGGATGCGTCCAGGCAAGCTTGACGAATATATTGGCCAGGAGCATATCGTCGGTCCGGGCCGTCTGCTCCGGCGGGCGATCGAAGGGGATCGCATTTCTTCGATTTTGCTGTACGGGCCGCCGGGATGCGGGAAGACGACGCTGGCCAATATTATTTCGGAGCAGACGCGGGGAGAGTTCGTCCGTCTTAATGCGGTCGATGCCTCGGTCAAAGATGTGCGGGCGGTCATCCAGCAGGCGGAGAACAACCGCAATCTGTACAATACGAAGACGATTCTGTTCTTGGACGAGGTCCACCGCTTCAATCGATTGCAGCAGGACGCGATGCTGCCTGCCGTCGAGAAGGGAACGATTATCTTCGTTGGCGCCACGACGGAGAATCCGTTCCATCACGTCAACGGGGCGTTGATGAGCCGGTCGACGCTGTTCCAGCTCAAGCCGCTGACTAAGGAACATTCGCTGATCGCGATGCGGCGCGCGCTGGCCGACGCGGAACGGGGACTCGGCTTCATGAAGGTGGAGGCGGAGCCGGGAACGCTGGAGCATATCGCCGCGATGGCGAACGGCGATATTCGCCGGGCGCTCAACGCGCTGGAGCTAGCAGTCATGACGACCTCGCCGGAGGCGGACGGAACGGTCCGCATTACGATGGAGGTCGCGGAGGAGTCCGTGCGCAGGCCGCTTGTGCAGGCGGATGAATCGGTGCAATACGATGTGCTGTCCGCCTTCCACAAGAGCATCCGCGGCTCCAGCGATGCGGCACTGTACTGGTTCCTCTACGCGGTGGAGAAGCTCGGCATGGATCCGATGACCTTCATTCGCCGCTTGACGGTCGCCTGCAGCGAGGATATCGGCCTGGCCAATCCGCAGGCGATGGTTCAAGCGGTCAGCGCGCTGGAGGCGTACCACCGCATCGGCTGGCCGGAATCGAAATATATTGTCGCCCAGGCGATTCTATTCGCTGTTGAGAGTCCGAAGTCGAATTCGATTCCGACGGCCATTGCTCGCGTCATGGTGGCATTCGACGACTATCCGTCGGCTCCTGTGCCGCTCCATCTCCGCGATGCGCATGATAAGGGGTCCGAGAAGCTCGGGCACAAGGGCTACAAATATCCGCATGATCATCCCGGACATTATGTTGAACAGCAATATTTGCCGGATTGTATCTGCAATCGGGTCTTTTTCATGGCGAGCGAGCAAGGAACCGAGGCGAAGATGCGCCTGAACCAGGAGCGGAGACGCCAAGCAAAGCCGGACAATGGGGACCAGGAATAACGATGGGTTCCCGTGGCGGTACATCCAAGCATGCAGGGCGTGAAATGACAGCAGCCAGAGGGAGAGGGAAACGATAATGGCGAAGCATTCAGATAGTGCGGATGCCGCAGCGATGCAAAGAGCGGCGGGAGCTGCCGTCGCGGCAGGGGGCAGCGCAGGCGCCTGCCTCCGCTATGGCATCGGCCTGCTGCTCCCGTTCCATCCGGCGGCAGGCTTCCCTTGGGCGACAATGGCCGTCAACCTGGCCGGCTGTCTCTTCCTTGGATGGTTCTTCACCTGGATGCAGGAGCGTCCCGGTTGGTCTCCGCTCTGGAAGCCGCTGCTCGGAACCGGGCTTACGGGGGCGACCACGACGTTCTCAACCTTCACGGTTGAAGCGCTGGAGTTGTTCGCGGCCCAGCGGTATGCCGCCGCGACCATCTACCTGACGGCGAGCATCGGCTTCGGACTGGGGCTGGCCCGTCTCGGCATGCGCTGGGCGGCACGTTCCAAGCCGGCAGGCGCAGTTAAGGAGGGGCGGCGATGAATATGCTGTGGGTAGCGATAGGCGGGGCGCTTGGCGCCTGGAGCCGTTATGAACTGGGCGCTTATATTGCGAAGCGGGCAGGCAGCCGCTTCCCATGGGGGACGCTGCTTGTTAATTGGTGCGGCTGCTTCCTGCTCGGCCTGTTGGCCGGGATGCAAGAGGCGCTGCCCGTTCCGCTGTATATGTTCGTCGCCGTCGGGTGGTGCGGTGCCTTTACGACATTTTCGACATTCAGCTTCGAAGCATTGGCGCTATGGAAGGACAAGCAGCGCGGCCGCTGTGCGCTGTATCTGTTCCTGACGGCGGCCGTCGGGCTGGCCGCTGCGGTAGGAGGGGGATGGCTGGCCGGTCTGTCAGGGTAGCGCGGGTCGGTAGGCGCTTCCAAGTTGAAGCATGACGGGAGCAGTGTCCTCGATATCCAGGAACGCCAGTGACGAACGTACATAGAAGGAAAGGCCGAGCCTACGCCTACCCCGATGCCGGCCGTATAAGCGGGATGCGTGATTGGATGCCGTCAATTTCCTTGAAGCGCCATGTTTAAATTGAGCCGCTTTGTCATATCCTACAGGCAGCATCTTGCCAACATATGAGGATATGTTCATTCCTGTCCGGAGTCGGTGGGCAGGGGATGAACCAAGGACAAAGGAGAGACAACGATGGAATATTTCCTGGGAAAAGATCTGGATCCTGAAGTGCTCGAGCATGTATCGCAAACGTTCAAGGCACTGGGAGATCCGACGCGGATACGGATACTGTCCATGCTGGCCAAGGAAGAATGCGCAGTGAACCAGCTTGCGGAGACACTGCAATTGTCCCAGTCGGCGGTATCCCACCAATTGAAGACGTTGCGGGCGTTTCGGTTTGTCCGATACCGACGGGAAGGACAAAATATTTTATACATTTGCGACGACGACTATATTATCGGATTGTTGAATGAAGCGGTGCGATATGCTTCCAAATCATAAAAAACTCCCGTTTCCGGGCAAAACGGGTGATAGGACGCCGTAGAGACGGAATATACTTAATGTCAACCAGGCGCACGGCAAGGGGATGCCATTTCATCGGTTTTTCGGGCCGTGCTGCCATTTGACGGTGATGTACTTTCTTATATAATGTTCTTAATGCAATTATTTTCAGATGATGGGGAGGTGTACCTGTCTATTCCGATGACGGGAAGACAGGGAAAGTTTGGGTGATCCGTTACCGATAGGCTTAGGCATTTTTTTGGTTCTATTTCTTGTATTTTTGAACGGGTTCTTTGTCGCTGCCGAATTCGCCATGGTGAAGGTACGCGGCAGCAGGATTGATACGCTGGTGCAGGAAGGCAATCCGAAGGCGCAGTTTGCGCGGCATGTCACCGAGCACTTGGACGCGTATTTATCCGCTTGCCAATTAGGCATTACGCTGGCTTCTCTCGGCCTGGGCTGGATCGGGGAGAAGACGGTGGCGCAACTGTTGAAAGAACCGCTGGCGTCCATCGGCCTCAGCGAAGTCGTTCTGCACAGCGTATCGACGGTGATTGCGTTCATCATCATCACGGTGCTTCATATCGTGCTGGGCGAGCTGGCGCCGAAGTCGTTGGCCATTCGCAAAGCCGAGGCGGTCACGTTGTTGACGGCGGCGCCACTCCGTTACTTTTACAAGATTATGTATCCGTTCATCTGGCTGTTGAACGGAACCGCGAACCGGCTGCTGAAGTTATTCGGTATTCAGCCTGCTTCCGAGAATGAGTCGGCTCATACGGAAGAAGAAATACGCATATTGATGAAGGAAAGCAACAAGAGCGGTCTGATTGACAATACCGAGCTTGCCTTGGTCGACAATATTTTTGACTTCACGGAGACGCATGCGCGCGATATTATGATTCCGCGCACGGATATGGTCTGCATTTACGCACAGAATTCATTCGAGGAGAACAAAAAGAAAGCAATTATGGAAATGCATACACGTTATCCGGTGTGCGACAAGGATAAAGATAATATTATCGGTTTTGTCCATATCAAGGATTTGGTGAAGGCGCCGCCGGGGATTGAAGATATACGCCAGGTGATGAGACCGATGATGAGCGTGCCGGAATTGATCTCCATCAGCGCGCTGATGAAGATGATGCAGAAGAACAAGGTGCAGATCGCCTTGCTGATCGATGAATTCGGCGGAACGGCAGGTCTAGTTACATTGGAGGATATTATGGAGGAGATCGTCGGCGAGATTCAGGATGAATTCGACGAGGAACGCCCGCAGATCGAGAAGCGGGACGAGTCGAACTATTCCATTGATGGCCGCTTGCTGATCGAGGAAGTCAATTCCTATTTCGGCACCGATATCGTATCGGACGATTACGATACCATCGGAGGCTGGATCTACGCACAGGCGGAAGTGCCGCCGCGGGAAGGCCAGCGCATTGCCGTGGAATCTCAGTTCGAGTTCATCGTAGAGGAGACCGATCATCTTCGCATCGCGCGGCTGCATGTTCGCAAGCTCGATGCATCCACCCAAGATGAAATCGATTCTTCCTCGACAACCGTATAATAAGAAGCAAATGGGGGTGTCCCAAAAGTCATTGAACATGACGAGGGACAGCCCCATTTGTATTATATTAGGTTATCCAGAGTGTTCTGGTTGGCCTTGTTTTTTAGTTAGCGCGATGTACTTTATTTGAGGGAATTTACCCAATTTTGGATTTGAACCTTGGGGATTGGAACTTTATTGCCTTAATCTAAATAGAATGGATTAAGCAGAATGCATCTTGTTCACCAAGTACAGTTAGAAAATGTTAGCGACTCGGAAATAAAGCGGGGTTCTGAGTCCGAATGAGGGATAAATGAGGGGCAAGCATCCGTGGAATGAAATGTATGCCAGGCTGAAAGCCGCAGAGGATGGCATAAACAGGGTCGTGCGAATGGTGATGACTCCGTCGTCGACGCTCAGCCCGAGCTTGGTCAAGTGAAGCAAGCAGCGGAGCATAGCGGCGGGATCATGGGGCCTGCGGCCTCTGGAATTGGAGGAGTAAGCAGAATGCATAAAGGAAGCTGTGGCGGATAGATCGATTGCCGTAATCCAGAAGATCAGGTCGCTGTAGAAGTGCTGCAAAAACAACAGGGCTTCCGGTGTGTCGTACTCCTATTTTGGGGGTGAAACAATATAAGACCCTGGCCGAAGGGCCAGAGCTAATGCGAAATTGTAAATTCCGAGAGGCTTAAAATAGTGAAAGGAGGTGATAAAAAAATGAATACGAATCAGGATCAATTGGTGAGTTCACTTCATTCGAATTCAGAATTATCACACCATTGTACACCGGAAGGATATCATCAAAAAGTGCCGTTTTGTTGTGTGATTCCGATCCCGCATGGATTTGAACTTGCAGCTCACTGTAAACCGAAGTTGGTTTATGTTCTGAATTGTGTAGGGTTCGTAACCGAAACATGCAAAAAAACAGTAAAAGTTGATGACTATGGTCATGCAGAAGTTAACTTACACGTGTTAAAAGTAAAAGGATGTATCCCTTTTATTGCTAATGTAGAAGTGAAACCAATTTGTGAACAAACAGGATGTTCCTCTGATCCGCATCATAAAGAAATTACGATTGGTTGCACAGAAAGTATCTGTGTAGATCATGTACTGAAATGTAGTGTAGATCACGACCCCCATCATCACTTGGACTGCCATCATGTGGTAGTTCATGATTTGAAAGCAGACCCCGTCCGTAAAGATCATTGTCAGTTCGTTAAAGTTATGGGGAACTTTCAATTTCGTTATGTAAAGGATCTGTAAACCGAAAAAAAGGTTGGAATGAGATGTCGGCGTAAGTTGTCCAGCGGGTGACGAACAAGTTGGCCCCTCAATACGATGAAAATTCAGGGAGGCTCATGAGAGCTCTCCCTGAATCTGTTTCACCGGATCTTCCGGCTCAAAGTATCTGGAGGATAGGACGGATAATTTGAAGTGGCAGAAAACAAATCGAAAGACTGCATCCAACGTTGGGCGTGTTGTGCGTAGGACTTAATCCTTGGGGATGGGAACTTTATTGCCTTAATCTGCATGGAATGGTTCAAAACTGAATAGAATGGATTAAGCAGAATGCATCTTGTTCACCAAATACAGTTAGAAAATAGGGAAAGGAAGCGATGAAAAGGAAATGAATTCAAATCATGATCAACTGGTGAGTTCACTTCATTCGAATTCAGAATTACCACACCATTGTACACCGGAAGGATATCAAATAGTGCCGTTTTGTTGTGTGATTCC
The DNA here is from genome assembly GCF_000315235.1 of Paenibacillus popilliae ATCC 14706. GTDB lineage: Bacteria > Bacillota > Bacilli > Paenibacillales > Paenibacillaceae > Paenibacillus_B > Paenibacillus_B popilliae. The sequence continues at coordinate 55,054 of NZ_BALG01000016.1, forward strand.
TATCCCGCATGGATTTGAACTTGCATCTTATTGTAAACCAAAGTTGGTGTATCTTCTGAATGGTTTAGGGATCGTAACCGAAACATGCAAAAAAACAGTAAAAGTTGATGACTATGGTAATGCAGAAGTTAACTTACACGTGTTAAAAGTAAAAGGATGTATCCCTTTTATTGCTAATGTAGAAGTGAAACCAATTTATGAACAAACAGGATGTTCCTCTGATCCCCATCATAAAGAAATTACAATTTGTTGCACAGAAAGTATCTGTGTAGATCATGTACTGAAATGCAGTCTGGAAACCAGCCCCCATCATCATTTGGACGGCCACCATGTAGTAGTTTGTGATTTGAAAGCAATCCCAATCCGTGAAGAGCATTGTCAGTTTGTTAAAGTTATGGGGAACTTTCAATTTCATTGTGTAAAGGATCTGTAAACCGAAAAACATGCTGGAATGCTCTGAGGCGATGGGGATCGATTTGAATGCTCCTAATATTAGGGAGGCTCTTAGTATGAACAATTACTTTATTGGAAAAGTTCTAAGCGGACATCATATAAACAATAACGGTAATGGAAATACGCTAAGCAGAACGGCTTTAACTCCTACAAATAACAATGTTAATCGTGGTGATTTAGTTACGAATGGTTTAACTCCAATAGATAACAATTTTATAGGTAGTAATGGTTTTATTCCCAGAAATGTAACGAGAAAAGATCCTTTTCGCAAGAGAACAACACAAGAATTCATAAGGGAATGGACAGAATGGAAAGAAAAAAGTGCTTCTTTGTTTACAGCACCAATTGTAGGTGTTATTACCAGTACTCTTCTTGAAGCATTAAAAAAACTAGTAGCGGGCAGAGTTTTAATGTCATTGACAAACCTTTTATTTCCTAACAACAGTACATCAACGATGGAAGAAATTTTACGAGCTACAGAACAATATATTCAGGAACAGCTTGATACTGTAACCTGGAATCGTGTGTCACAGGAACTGGAAGGTTTGAAGAATGACCTACGAACCTTTAACGATCAAATCGATGATTTTTTACAAAATAGAGTGGGGATTTCACCACTTGCAATCATAGATTCGATTAATACCATGCAACAGTTATTTGTGAATAGATTGCCACAGTTCCAAGTAAGCGACGATCAAGTATTATTATTACCTTTATTTGCACAAGCAGTCACGCTACATTTAACTTTTGTACGGGATATTATCATTAATGCTGATGAATGGAATATTCCCGAAGCTCAATTGAACACGTATAAGCGATATCTTAAACAATATGTAGCACAATATTCCAATTATGCTTTATCCACCTATGAGGAGGCATTTAGAGCAAGATTTTATCCAAGAAATACGGTAGAGAACATGCTGGAATTTAAAACGTTTATGACATTAAATGTACTCGATCTGGTTTCAATGTGGTCGTTGCTAAAATATGTAAACCTATATGTAAGCACGAGTGCAAATTTATATAATATAGGGGATAATAAGGTGAATGAGGGGGAGTATTCAATCTCCTATTGGCCGTTCTTTAACACCTATATTCAGACGAAATCGAATTATGTATTATCTGGTGTATCAGGGTATGCCATGCGCTGGTCTTATACTAATCCTTTCTTTGGAGAATACATTCAAGATCATCTTTATAATATTATCGCCTCGTATGTAGGTGGGATACAGGGACCCAAAATTGGCGTTCAGCTTTCTACAACCGAACTCGATAAACAAATAAAACAACAAGCTAGAGCGGGTATACCAATAGGCTTGGATGATCTCTCATTTAATTGTACACTACGAAATCCGATTACTGTACCCTATTTCGCTTCCAACTTCCAGGAACTTACTTCATCAGGCACAGCAGGAACCGGTGGTTTCATTCGTAGTGACGTCTTTAGAAGTGAAGATAGTATGTGCGGTCTTGGAACCGGCTATGCTTCCGCTTGGACATCTTATCCAGATTATTATATTACGAATATTTCTGCTACTGTACAAGTAGACGGAACAAATACAAATACAACGCCGTTATATTTTGGAGAAGACAGAGCCATAAGTTCTACTCATGGTGTAAATAAAGTTATTGCTGTTTATAATAGGAAAGCCAATATAGCGGGTACAAATCAAAATGGTACCATGATACATCAAGCCCCTAATGATGGTACCGGTTTTACCATATCTCCATTGCATCTAACTAGTTTTACACATCCAAGTGAAGCCCATATTCAAGAGAATTATGGAAATAGTGGTGACTCACTCCGCATATACAGTTTAAGTAGTAGTACTTTGAACCTATATTACACGCTTTCCGGGAATGGGCAAGATCGCTACAATATAGTTTTAAGAATATCTGGACAGGCAGGAAATGTAGTTGTATATGTTGATGGTGCATGGAGAGGAGCTACACTTCCATTCATGACAACGAATAATAACGAAGGAGTTACGGACAATGATTCCCAATTTAAAGATTTCTTTTTGCAAAACCCTTTTGTTTTAAAAGAACAATCTCAATTACTTCTAAGTATTTCTACTCCAAGAAACCTTGATATAATGAATATTATCTTACTTCCAGTGAATGACACCCCTCTTTATTAATCCCTAATTTTATATTGAACGAATCTGCATTCATTATACACCGACCCCATTCTAACTGCTAAGTGGGGTCTATTTGTCGTTCCCGGATAGGACGGATGATTTCATCCAACGTTGGAGCGTGTGGGCGCGTTGTGCAATGAAGTTAGCGTGATAAATTTTACGTGAGGGAGTTTACCCATTTTGAACGTACTCCTTGAGAATTGGAACGTTATTGCCTTAACCTGTGTTTATTGCATACTAAAAATGCCTAGAATTGCAGCGTAAAAGTGCTTAGATCAGATGCAAAAAAAAGGCACTTGTCAGCCCCTTACATTCCT
>NZ_BALG01000015.1 GCF_000315235.1 Paenibacillus popilliae ATCC 14706
CTTTAACTTCAGCCGGTGCTTTTGGTTTTAGTTCTTCTGTTGTACCTTGTTTGTACAGCTTCACGTTTACTGGTTTAATTTCGCTGTAATAGAATACAACTTCGTTATCACCATCTTCAACTTTATACTCCATTTTGGCCTTCTCTGGCTGAAAACCGTCTACTTCAGGTGCGTTTACAGTTATTTCAGCACCTACATTACCTTTAACTTCAACCGGTGCTTTTGGTGTAAGTTCTTCTGTTGTGCCTTGTTTGTACAGCTTCACGGTTACTGGTTTAATTTCGCTGTAATAAAACACCACTTCGTTATCACCATCTACAACTTTATACGGCATTGTGGCCCTCTCTGGCTGAAAACCGTCTACTTCAGGTGCAGTTACAGTTATTTCAGCACCTACAATATCTATTATTGGTGCTGGTTCTCTTTGTGGTTTAAGTTCTTCTGTTGTACCTTGTTTGTACAGCTTCACGGTTACTGGTTTAATTTCACTGTAATAGAACACAATTTCGTTATCACCATCTACAACTTTATACGGCATTTCGGCCTGTTCTGGCTGAAAACCCTCTACTTCAGGTGCGTTTGCAGTTATCTCAGCACCTACAATTGGGAATCTTGGTCCGTATGCAGTAAATTCAACACCTATTTCTTCAACTTGATGTGGGAATTTTGGTGTAAGTTCTTCTGTTGTACCTTGTTTATACAGCTTCACGGTTACTGGTTTAATTTCCTGGTTTAATTTCGCTGTAATAGAACACCACTTCGTTATCACCATCTACAACTTTATACTCCATTTTGGCCTGCTCTGGCTGAAAACCCTCTACTCTAGGTGCGTCTACAGTTATTTCAGCACCTACATGACCTTTAACTTCATCTGGGGATATTGGTGTAAGTTCTTCTGTTGTTCCTTGTTTGTACAGCTTTACGGTTACTGGTTTAATTTCGGTGTAATAGAACACAACTTCGTTATTACCATATTTAATAATAAACCCCTTACTCCTAGCATCTGTACCAAAACCCTCCACTTCAGGTGTTTTTACCCATTTCAGCTCACCTACAGTACCTACAATACCTTCTACTTCTGCTGGATTTTTTGGTGTAAGTTCTTCTGTTGTATCTTGTTTGTACAACTTCACTGTTACTGGTTGAAGTTTTGTCATTGCTGCTGAATCATCACTGTCACCATCCGCCTTAGCCACCTTCACTATCACGGGATCCATGCAAGTTGGCAATGTCAAAGAGGTCAACACTGCTGATGCTAAAAGAATATAAAGTAACTTCTTTTGTTTCATAATTTCCATAACTTCTTAATCTCCCCTTATGCACTATTTTCATGTGTAGCACCAGTAGTTTTTTCAATAAATTTCAATATATTATGGAAAAATTTACTGGACAACAAATAATATATCGGCTAAACACCCGAAGTTTTTGAGTCTTGGTCACTTAAACTAGATGTTGCAAGCATTCTGCTTCCAGTAGGCTGTAAAACGATTCGATGTGCGCATTCTTATTGGGCGTCTTCGGCGGTATTCGTTCATGTGTCACGTCATACGCTGCACACGCTTCTTCAAAGACGTGAACGACAAATAGACCCCACCTAGCAGTCAGAATGGGGCCAATGTATGATGAATGCAGATTCGTTCATGCGACAGGAATCTGGAAGGTGCGATGACCATGGCATGAACGGAGCGAATGCCTCAGACTCTTGCAACTCGGCAAGTTGCGGCAACGGTTCGAATAGATACGTGAGATACCGGAATGATGCAGACATCCAAAAAGAACTCCCGCGACTGCAGTATTTCGCGGGAGTTTGACTTATTTACAAATATTGAGTGCAGCTTTATTCTTCGCGATGTTCCCATTGCTCGCTGCTGAGAAGAGAGTTGAACCGGTTCTGCTGCTCTTCAAGCATCGCTTCGGCTCGTTCCACCGGCTGCTGGTTCAAGCTCAATCCGGCCTGTTCGACGGCCCGTTCCGCATGCTGCAGCGATTGCTCGGCTTGCTCGACGGACTGCTCCGACGGATGAGACATCGCCTGGGAGACCGCATGGCGAGCGGTCTTAACCGCATTTTGGGCCTGGGAGATCGGATTCTGCGACTGCAGGCTGGAGTCAACCTTGTTCGGCACGATGTAAGCCTCCTTCGTCTGTGTTATTCATATACAACGTTAGGATGTGCTCGACAGCATTTTCTATACCAACAGCTAGCCCTTCAGGAACGCCTTCGCCTTCTCGATCGCCTCGTCCTCCGTCGGCGCCGTGACATATCTTCCGTTAATAAAAATAAATACACGCTTCAGACAATGGCCGCAGTACGATTTGCACCCGATTTTAATTTCCGCCTCGGGATCCAGCTTCTTCACCTTTGGCAGGAACGATTTCATGCTGATATGGCGGCATTTATCACATATACGAATATCATTAGCCATAATTGCTCACTCCATCTTAATCCCTTCATCTTGATGTAAACAGAAAAGACCCATGTTGCTATCGTTATTGTAAGGGAATGGACCTGCAGAAGCAACCGATATGACCACAACTTTAGCGTACGGGATCGTATTTTATGACCCGCTTGGACAACCATGGCATCAGAATCATCGTGAACAGGATGATGCGGCGGACAGGATGCCTGCTTCCGGCCTTGATGGACATAGGATTGCGGCCCATCCGCACACCTCCTTGCCCTTAGTGTGTGCCATCCGGCTCGCATCATACGGCCCTCCTGAGACGATCTATTCCTGGACTTGCCCGTTCAATGCTTCCCGCAAAATCGCCGACACTTCCTTGTACATTCCATCGAAGTCATCCAATGGCAGCGGGCTGGCACCGTGGCCGACCTCGACCGTAAAGCCAGGCTTGCGGAAGCGCTGAATGAACCAATCTTTATAGCCGGCATCACTGCCCGACAGCTTGACGGCCCGGTAACCACTGACCGATTCGAACCGTTCCGCCCATGCGAGCGCTTCGGGCGGTTCGTAACCACGGTAGTTCCAGTAAATCTCCCGTCCTTGCGTATGGAAGGACAGTGCCAGTTCGAACAAATTCCGTTCCGTATAGGCAGCGAGCGCGGCAGCTTCAGGCTCGGACAGAGGATGCTCCCCACCGAAATTCAGCGGCGCCGGGGAACGCATTCCGCGCCGTGCCCGTTCCTCCTCCCAATGCGCCGGGAACTGATCATTCAAGTCAACGCCGCGGATGTTCGCTTTCCACCGTTGGAAGCGCTGGGAGCCCTGATTCCATTCCTTCACCAAGGAATAGAACGGATGTCGCGGCGAGATTCCCTCCTGCACCAATTCGATACCGTCCGGATTGACCATCGGCACAATTTTCAGCACGGTTCGCTCGTATGCGGCCCGCGCATTCCAGCCAGGCCATGACTTACCACTCTCGCACGATCGCGCATAATCTTCGATGAACTGCATAAGCAGCGCCGAAGTAATCCATTCATTCGCATGGACACCACCATTCGCATGAATTGGCACCTGCCCGCGCCCGATGCTGACGGCCGGGATCGGCTTTCCGAGGACGCTATATCCGATCGTCTCGACTTTGACGCATGAATAGCGGCGAATGACTTGCCGAAGATCCCCCATCAGTTGGCCAGGGCCATATTCCGCTTTTTTCCGAAGCGTTTCATTTGTACAAACGTATGGAATGAACACCCTCTGCCCAACCGTTAGCCGATCCGGGGCCAAGGATGGATTCACGGAGCGCAGCAGTCCTTCCGAAACGCCATGCCGGGAAGCAATCCGGCACAAGGTATCGTGCGGCTGGACGGCATAAGTATCGTATGGACGCGCCGGTATCATGAGAACATGCCCGGGAAGCGCATACTCGTCGGGATCAAGCTGTGGATTGCAAGCAACCAGCGCAGGCAGATTAATTCCATGCCGGGCACAAATGCGCAAATAGGTATCTCCAGGCTGTACGGTATAGGGGATATGCATCGTTCGAACCCTCCTTCCTTTCCTTATTGATACATATGCCCCGTACAAAGCAGACATGACTGAACCTGGCACAACCCAAAAGAGCATGCTTTTCGCAACAATCGCGAAAAGCATGCTCTTTGGCATGGCGGAAAACGAATAATATAGCTATAAGATTCGAGACATTCGCCATACGACGGGTACGGCGCATATTTGCTCGCCCAGCCAGGCGCGGGCAATCTTCTGGAACATTTCCGGATCTCCGCTGCAAAAAAATTGATGAACCGGCATCTCCAAACTATGGGCGAGCTGCCCTTTATCATGCAAAATTGTACTGATTTCCCTCGCGGTCTCTTCGGCCGAGTTGATAAGTTGAACCTCCGGGCCCATGACCAGTTGAATCGCATCGGTTAAAAAAGGATAGTGCGTGCACCCTAATATTAATGTATCGAAAGGCAAAGAGCACAATGGTTCCAGGGCTTCCCGGACAATGCCCAGGGCTTCACCGGATTGGAACAAGCCTTTTTCGACGAGATGAACGAAGGTCGGGCAAGCCTTGCTGACAGCCTCCACATGAGGAGACAATCGCTTGAGCGCCTGATCGTATGCGCCGCTTCGAATCGTTCCGTCCGTGCCGATGACGCCTATGTAGCCCGTCTTCGTAGCCGATAGTGCGGCCCGGGCTCCTGGATAAATGACGCCGACGACAGGAACCGGGACATGGGCGCGAATCTCTTCCAAGGCGACCGCCGTCGCCGTATTGCAAGCAATTATGATCATCTTCGGCTGAAATTGGATAAGATAGTCCACAATCTGACGCGTAAACAATCTCACTTCCTCCGAGGATCGGGGGCCGTAAGGCGAGCGGGCGGTGTCGCCGAAATAAATGATCTGTTCTTGTGGAAGCTGGCGCATGACTTCTTTGACGACCGTCAAGCCTCCCACACCTGAATCAAGCATTGCTATAGCTTGTTGCACGAATACACCGCTTCCTTTGTCTCTTGATTGACTGACCTGTGATACCATATGTACAGCAGAGCTAAAATGTACCTCGATCTTAACAGCAATGCAGACAAGGTTCAAGTTCGACTATCGTTCCATTTTCACACAATGCAAGAGGCAGCAGCACCACGGAAGCGCTCCACGCAAAGAAGCATCCCTGCTCCTTCCCGGGTAAATGTCAGGAAGAACAGGGATGGCGGTGAACTCATATCGAAGACGGAACGCCTTATCTATGCGTACCTTCCAATTCCTTCTCTGCCTCCTCGGATGCGGCATCCACTGTATCGTCAAGCACCGTCAACTCTGCTTCGTTGTCTGCCTGACGCCATTCGCTCCATTGCTGCTGAATGCCGACCGCCTTCTCCCGTGTGGCAGTCAGGAAATTATCTTTATGCTCCGCAATATCGGCGCGCAGTTCGCTGCCCGATTTGGGCGCCAGGAACAATGCCACTACCGAACCAACTACACTCCCAACGAGCGTCCCGATCCAAAACTTCTTGTTGCCATTTGCCATGTGATTGCCCTCCTCTGTCGGCATCGCCCGGGTTCATGCGATTGTCAAGCTTCCGGCGGGGATTCGTTCCGGGACGCTCGCCGCTGCCATTCGTCCCATCCTGCTGCAGCCCATTCCAACCATTGGCCGGAGGGCCGACGAGAACGGGAACCCGACTCGTCGCGTGATCCGCTCGCCTGTCGCCCCTTGCCCCCGAACCACCGCTCGGCCCTGCGCCCCCAATCCGCCAGCACCCTGCCCGTCTGGCGAAGCGATTCGCTCCATTCATTCAAGGTGCCGATCACTTCCTCGGCAGCCTCCACAGTTCGCTCGGCCTTCCCGGACAGATCCGACAGCCGGCGAATTAGCCGCTTCGATTCCTCAGCACACTCCTCAGCCTTAGCCAGCGTCCGGCCCAAGCGAAGCAGCACGGCTATTCCCGAACCGCACAGTGCCGTACATGCAACGGCAGCAAGCAGAATACTCCACGCAATCATGGCGGCTCCTCCCTATCTCCAGCATCATCCCGGGCAAATGCCCATGTTGTAATGACAGTATAGATAGATTGAGCTTGTCTTGATACACTTATTACGCAAAAATGAAATTGCGAATCCGATATGTGCAGCGCTGGCCCTGCTCCGCGATGCATTCGGTGCGGGTCACATCCGCATCCAACAATTCGCGGAACAGCGCCAGCTCGCAAGCACAAGGCTGCTTATAATGTTGGGCCACCTGTGCGATGGGGCAATTATACTCATGCAGCAGCCAGATTCCATATTCTTCCTGCTCCGTCTCAACCATATATCCATTGCGATCCTGAATGGTCCCCAGGGCTTCGACACGTTCAACCAGGCTGGATTGGCCCATTTGCGGAGCATACTTTTCGATCAGCGACTGCTTGCGGCTCTCGAACAGCTTCCCGATGCCATCTTCCTCCAGCCGGCCCTCCATCTCCTTCAGCAAGTCCAGAATCAGTTGATGATATTGCTTCGGGAACTGTTCATCCCCTTTGGTCGACAGCCGATATATACACAGCGGACGGCCCATCGGCTGGCGAACCATCTCGGTCTCCAGCAGTCCTTGTTCCTCCAGTGTATACAGATGCCTGCGCACGCCCATTTCGGTCATGTTCAGTTGAATGGCCAGTTGGGCAGCCGACATCGCTCCATTCGTCTTGAGCAACATCAGCATCTGTTGTCGGGTCGACGTTTTCGAATCAGACTGTTTCAATACGAACCACCTTTGTTTGGGTTGTTTTTGTATCGACATTGTATCTTATCCCGGCAACCGAGACTAGATCCTTCGGGAACGATATTCAACCGTTCCTCGATCTGTGTCCTTTTCCTGAAAAACCTGCTTATTCAACGATCAAATAAGATTTCATATTATCATGACCTGTACCGCACATAACCGAACAGTGAATGACATATTTCCCCGTCTTGTCGAAAACAAAGTCCTTCTCCATTTGACCATCTCTCAAATCAATTTTGAAATCTTCAATGGCAGCACCGTGGAAGCCGGATTCATTCACCAGCTTCAGGCGGACTTTTTCTCCAGCCTTGACCTTATATTCGGCCTGATCGAACGTAAAATCATTCCTTGCTGCGATCTTAACAAGCTTAACGCCTTCTGGAGCTGCTTCTTCTTGCTCCGCCTTCGGCATATTGAACAGCAATAATCCGATGGCGAATACGCACGCAATGCAGAACAATGTGAACATTGCCCATTTTTGCATAACTGTCATACTCCCCTTTGTCGTTACATTTATCACCCTTTATATTACAAAATTTTTCCTAAGCCTCTCAACCCCACCTTTACATTTTCCAAATCATTTTTAAAATTTGTGACGACTTGATGAACGAAAACGTATTTTGTTTATTTTGTCAGCCGGAGGGGATAAGATAATCAAGTGGCGACGTGCCAACGACCTGCTTGAACAAGGCCTTCAACGCTCAGGCAAAGAAAACATTTCGCGGCTTATACACAAATAAATTGACAAAGACAATAAAAAGACATTAAGATGTAAAATGCAAAAACATTAAAGGGAGCAGGTGACCTACCCGTGAACTACCAACCGATGGTAAAGGAAAAGACGTTAATTGAGCGCAACGATGAAGACAGCCTGTATCAAGTCAAAGTAAAATTACAGGATGGCACTCAATGCCGCGTCATCTACAACAGAGGAGCAATTACGATCAGCCGCTTGCTCTCCATTCCTTGTCCCGTATGCAGAAAAGACTTCATTTGCTCATGTCTGAATAGCTTCACGGAACAAATTGACAGCCAAGTCCATTTATCTGACATGCTTGATTAAATAAATAAATAAATAAATCCTGTTGCAATTCGAGAGATGTGGTGGTACAATGTAACAGGCAACGGGGCATTAGTTCAGGGGGAGAACGCTTCACTGGCAGTGAAGAGGTCAGCGGTTCGAATCCGCTATGCTCCACCATCATAGCTACATTCGAGAACATCTGAAGGAAGATGTTCTTTTTGTTATGTTTGCACATAGAGGAACCCGCAAGGGTTCTTGGATGCGGGTTCTTTATGGGTGCTCCCCTAATGAATTTTTGGACAGCAAGTGGGTCAGTTCCTTCATGAACATATTGATATCCTTGAATTGGCGATATACGGAAGCAAATCGCACATAGGCCACCTCATCGACCGGATACAATTGCTCCATCACCCGCTCGCCAATAATACGGCTCTCTACTTCGGCATGAGCCGTATTCCGGAGTTGCTTCTCTACTTCGGACGCTATCATCTCCAGCCGTTCCACCGAGACCGGCCTTTTCTCACAAGCCCTGATTAGGCCTCGCAGCATCTTGTCGCGGCTGAACTCCTCGCGGCTACCATCCTTCTTAATGACAATCAGCGGCGTCTCTTCGACCATTTCGAAGGTCGTGAACCGGCGGCTGCACAGATCGCATTCCCTTCTCCGCCGGATGGATTTGTTATCATTGGCAGGCCGGGAATCCAACACTTTTGTACCAAGATGATCACAAAATGGACATTTCAAATGGTGTTCCTCCCCTCTTCCCGATTGAACTCGGATGTAATAGCAAATGCCAGGCGTTACCTGTAATGAACTTACCGAGAATGCACACAATACAATTACCAAGCGCAAGGAGGTGAATAGATGTGGGCCAAAACAACCGTTCCAGCAACAACCTGGTTGTACCTCAAGCAACTGCAGCTCTCGAGCAAATGAAGTTCGAGATCGCTCAAGAATTAGGCATTGCCATTCCACAAGACGGATACTACGGCAACATGGCAACCCGTGACACCGGCTCGATCGGGGGATACATCACGAAGCGCCTGGTACAAATCGCAGAGCAACAACTCGCAGGACAATTTAAATAAGGAATTGCGAGCATCGGAGCAAGCCGGCAACCCCGGATTGTCCGATGCTTATTCATTTCATCCCACATACATCCTCATATTATCATAATAATGGATTACGCGCTGGACGTACAGCTTAACGAGCAACACGCTTTTTCCGCATCAGATTCATGATTCGGTTCATAGCAAGCCTTTCTGAAGCAAGAGTTGTTCCACCTGCTGCCGAGTCTCTTCCATTCCCTTACTATTATCGATGACGAAATCTGCCCGTTCCCGCTTCATTTCAATATCCCATTGGGAGAGAAGCCGTTCGAACGCTTCCGCTTCGGTCCATCCGTCCCGCCGTATCAAGCGCTCCAATTGAATCGCTTTCGGGATGTAAACAACAACGATCTCCTCGAACCGATCAGTCAAACCGGACTCGTACAACAGCGGGACATCCACCACGACAAGGGATTGCGGATGCTCTTTCTCCAGCCGGCGCATCTGCGTCATCATCTCATGCCGGATGGCGGGGTGGGTAATCTCCTCAAGCGCCTTCCGCTCGGCGGCATCGGAAAAGACAACGTTGGCAAGCCGCTTGCGTTCAAGTGAGCCGTCCGGCAGCAGCATGTCCGCTCCGAACCGATCCGCGATCTGATCTAAGACGGAACTGCCAGGAAGCACGATCTCCCTGGCAATCCTATCAGCATCAACAAGTAGAGCACCCCGTTCCACGAGCAGACGGGAGACGGTGCTTTTACCCGACGCAATCCCGCCGGTTAATCCGATGTTCATGCCTTCACCTCATTTATTTGCCTGCCTGCATTAAGATATCAATTTTAACATCCCCATCAACATTAACAACAATCCTGGAATGAATGATATTTTCTGAATCCAGCGCTTGTGCGAGAACTTCATTCCCAGATGCATGCCTGCCCGCAAAAAGGCGCCGCTGAATAACGCGATCACAAGAGCCGTCAGCAAAGACGGATAGCCTAGCAGGGATGCCCCGATCCCTCCGCCGAACGCATCAAGGGACAACGCGGCTCCGAGCCATGCCGCTTCGGCGGCGCTAATGCTTCCCGAGCGGTCGATATCGGCAGCGGAAGGCGTCTTCAATATTTGAATGACTAGGCCGAGGCGGCGCAACTGGATGCGGATCAGCGGCTTCGATTCCGCCCGGCCGATCCATTCCTTCAGCTCCTGCGGAGGAATCGGCTTCATACCGCCACTCCGGCTTCGGCTCGCTTCCGTCGTATCCTCCCTCTTTCGAAGCAACTGGATGATCGCCCAGGCCCCGATCGCAATCAGGATAACCGATCCGGACCAATGGGCGGCAGCCAGAGATACGTACCGCACCAGGAGTCCTCCGGCCTGCATCGCCAGCCAGATGAACAATCCGGAGCATATCGAAATGATCACGATCGAAAATATCGGAATGCTTACGCGACGCAGTCCGTAATTCATTCCAACTCCGAAGCTGTCAAGGCTCAGTGCAAACGCCAAGACGAACATGGACGCTGCTTGCATTAGCATCACATTCCCTCCCTGCTCGGCGAGAACCGGCCGCGCATCGGCACGGGCTTCCCGCCGGTATACCCTATCATATGGGCAACAGCGGAGAGGGGTGAATGCTAATTGGCCTGTTGGGAATGCTTCTGGCAGCGCGGACAAAAATGCGTGCCCCTGCCACCGACAACGCTCTTTTCAATGATTTGGCCGCAGCAGATGCACGGCTCACCTTGGCGACCGTACATTTGAAGCTGATGCTGGAACATTCCAATTTCTCCCTGCCCATTGACATAGGATTTGATTGAGGAGCCTCCGGCCTCGATCGCCTCGGTCAACGTGGCGACAATGGCTTCATGCAAACGGACGTATTCCGCGTCGGTCAGCTCGTTCGCCGGCCGCAACGGATGGATACCTGCCCGGAACAGCGCTTCATCCACATAAATATTCCCGATGCCTGCCACGACATGCTGATTGAGAAGCACCGGCTTAATGAAGCTGCGGCGCTTGCGCAGCAAGGCAATCAGCACATCGGGCGTGAACTGTTCCGAAAGCGGCTCTACCCCCAGCTTCTGTAGCGGCGGCATGCTCCATTCCTCGCCGCGCCGGAACAGATGCATTGTGCCGAACTGGCGCACGTCCTTGTACCGCAGCTCGCTGCCGTCCGTCAAATGGAAGATAACGTGGGTATGCTTCTCCACCGGCTCCCCTGTCTGGAACAGGCCGTAGCGCCCTTCCATTCGCAGATGGGATACCAGCGTCAGCCCGTCCAGCAAAATGCGGAGGAACTTGCCCCGCCGCTCCACTTGTTCAATCGTATGTCCGCTCAATGCGTCGCAGAACTCTTCTATATTCGCTGGACGCTGGATGATGCGGGGGAGCGTAACGGTCACACGCTCGATCGTCTTTCCCGCTGCCAGCGTATGTAATGTCCTCTTGACCGTCTCCACTTCCGGCAATTCCGGCATGTCAATCACCTCTTGTTGTCCATGATACCGAATAACGTCCTCCTGCAGAGTACGGGTCTCGATTTACTTCGCTTCGTACCAATTGCTGCCAGAGCTTACATCGGCGCGAAGCGGCACATCGAGCTTCAAAGCCGCTTCCATGACTTCCGGCACCAGCTTCTTCATCGTGTCCACTTCATCCTCCGGCACCTCGAACACCAATTCGTCGTGAACCTGAAGCAGCATCCGGCTCTTCATGCCTCTCTCCTTGAGCAACGCATCCATATGGACCATCGCCAGCTTGATAATATCCGCAGCGGTGCCTTGGATCGGCGTATTCATCGCCGTCCGTTCCGCGAACGAACGAAGATTGTAGTTCGATGCGTTGATATCCTTGAGATATCGTCTGCGCTCGAGCAGCGTCGTGACGTAGCCGTCTTGGCGCGCCTGCTTGACAATATCGTCCATATATTGACGAACACCGCGGAACACATGGAAGTACTGATCAATGAACGCGGCCGCCTCCTTACGCGTAATATGCAGGTTCTGAGACAGCCCGTAGTCGCTGATGCCATACACGATGCCGAAGTTGACGGCCTTCGCCTGGCGGCGCATATTGGAATCGACCTGGTCGGCGGCGACACCGAATACGTTCATCGCGGTCTTCGTATGAATGTCCATATCGTGGATGAACGCTTCTTTCAGTTTGTCATCGCCAGAGATATGGGCCAGAACGCGCAGCTCGATCTGGGAATAGTCCGCCGCGACAATGTGCCAGCCCGGCTCCGAAGGCACGAATGCCAGGCGGATTTGCCGTCCTTCTTCGATCCGGATCGGAATATTTTGAAGATTCGGATACTGGCTGCTCAGGCGGCCCGTCGCCGCAATCGTCTGACGGTAATAGGTATGGACCTTGCCCGTGCTCGCGCGCACTTCCTTAAGCAGCCCATCAATATAGGTAGACTGCAGCTTCGTCATCTGCCGGTAGAGCAAGATAAGTGGAATGATGTCATGGTACGGCTCCAGCTTCTCCAGCACCTCGGCATCGGTCGAATATCCCGTCTTCGTCTTCTTGATGACCGGCAAGCCCAGCTTATCGAACAGAATCTCACCCAACTGCTTCGGCGATCCGATGTTGAATTCGGAACCAGCCAGCTCGTAGATGCGCGCCATCGTCTCCTCGATCTGCTGCTTGAAGTTCGTGCCCAAGTCGTGGAGACTCTGCTTGTTCACCCGAATGCCCGTCTTCTCCATCTGTGCCAGCACCTTGGACAGCGGCAGCTCCAGATCATAATACAGCCGGTTCATCTCCTGCTCTTGCAGCGCCTTCTCTATCACCGGCTTCAGAAGCCGGACGAGCTTCGCCTTGCGAGCCGCATGCTGCGCGACAAGCGTCTTCTCCGGCACCTTGAATTTGGCGCCTTTGCCGTATACGGCGTCATTATCCTGCGAGGAAGGCAGACCGTACTTCACCGCGACGGCCTGCAGCGTAGCCGAAGCATCCTCCGGATTGAGGAGGTAGGCTGCGAGGTGGACGTCGAAGACGGCTCCTTCCAGTGGAACTCCCGCCCAATGAAGCACCAGCTCGTTATAGTGGAGATCGCAACCGCTTTTTGGACGCTGCCCGTCTCCCAGCCACGCCCGCAGCTTGGCTGCTTCTTCGCTCTGCAATTCATCTGCCGTCACATACCAACACTCTTCCTCCGTCCCTACGAGCAGGCCGATGAGCTGTGCCTGATGCGGATTGTCGCCATGGGCTTCCACAATCAGCACGTCAGCAGCGGCGAGCGTCTCATTCAGCCCAGCCCATCGGCCTTCCCCGGCCAGACGGACATTGAGGCTCTCTGCGGAGAACGATTCATCGACGGCGGCAGGCTTGGCTTCTCCACCAACACCGGATTTTTCAAGCCGTTGGATAACGGATTTGAACTCAAGCTTACCGAGCACCGGCAACGTCTCCGCTTGCAAGCCGTCGTACTTCATCCGTTCCGGCGGCAAATCAAGCGGAACCTCCCGGAAAATGGTGGCCAGGCGCTTGCTCATCCGGGCATCTTCCGCATGATTGATCAGATTTTCCTTCATCTTGCCCTTTAGCTCACTCACATGCTCCAGCACGCTCTCGACACTAGAATACTGATGCAGCAGCTTCAATGCCGTCTTCTCGCCAATCCCCGGAACGCCCGGAATATTATCAGAGGTGTCACCCATCAATCCTTTCAGATCGATAATCTGTTCTGGCTTCAATCCGTACTTCTCTTCTATCTCGGCCAGCGTATACTTCTCTACCTCTGACACGCCCTTGCGCGTAAGCAGCACGGACACGTGCCCGGAAGCGAGCTGAAGCATATCCTTGTCCCCAGTGACGACGAACATGGTCTGTCCCGCTTCATCCGCCTTGCGTGTCATCGTGCCGATGATATCATCCGCCTCGTAGCCCGCAAGCTCGAAATGGGCGATGCCCATCGCCGTCAGCAGCTCCTTCAGCAGTGGAAACTGCTCGGACAGTTCAGGCGGCGTCTTTTCCCGGCCACCCTTGTAATCCTGATAGTCGTCATGGCGGAACGTCTCCTTGCCCGCGTCAAATGCGACCAGCATATGAGTCGGCTGCTCCTCCTCCAATATGCGAAGCAGCATCTGCGTAAAGCCGAACACGGCATTCGTATGTAAACCTTGCGAGTTCGTCAACGGTGGCATCGCAAAAAAAGCACGATAAATAATGCTATTGCCGTCGATGACGATCCATTTTTCCTTCATTAAAATAACACCTCAATCCCGTCTCATGCTTTCATGATAGCATAGCGCAAACCCGAATAGGAAATCGAATATAGCCATGGCACGATGATAGGAAGCCCCATGATCCTGTCTTACATGAATCACCACGTACGTTACGCCTGGAGCAAATAGGAAAACCGCCCGGATTCAGCTCCAGACGGTTCCTGTAGAGGGCATCAACGATTCAGCTCAGGACGTTCGTTGGTGACGAGATAGACGACCGATTCGCCGATATTGGTGGCATGATCAGCAATCCGTTCGATATAGCGGCCGACGAAGGCAAGCAGCATCACCTGGGAGGCGTTATGCGGATTTTCGAGCACATAGCTGAGCAGTTCGCGGAATATTTGACTGTACAGCTGATCGACTTGATCATCGTCCTTCGCCATTTTGTAGGCCAGATGGATATCTTCCTGCACATAGGCCCGAATCGAATCGATAATCATCTGCTGGACAATCTCCGCCATGCGCGGCAGGTCGATGTGCGGCTTCATCAGCATCTGGCCTTCCATCCGGAGTACGACCTTAGCGATGTCGATGGACAGATCGCCCATCCGTTCCAGATCGCTGGAGATGCGGAAGGAGACTAGGATATGCCGCAGATCTTTGGCGACCGGCTGCTGTGTCAATATCAGCTTCGAACCCAGCTCAATAATCTGATCCTCCATCCGGTTCAGAAGCGGATCCTCGTTAATGATGGCCCGGGCTCGCTCCGCATCCATCGTTTTCAACGATTCTATCGATTCGAATAGCGCGCGCTCCACATGGCTCCCCATTTGTTCGAGCAGGCGGCTGAGCTCATCCAACCCCAGATCGAATTCCCTGCGCTTAATCATCCTGGTTTCCTCTCCTTTTTAGCCGAAGCGTCCCGTAATATATTCTTCCGTCCGCTTGTCGCTCGGATTGGAGAACAGCGTCTCCGTCTGATCGAACTCAACCACTTCCCCATTGAGGAAAAAGACGGTCTGATCCGACACGCGGGCGGCTTGATGCATATTGTGCGTGACCATGACAATCGTATATTGATGCTTCAGTTCCTGTGCCAGTTCCTCAATCTTCAACGTCGAGATCGGATCCAGCGCGGATGTCGCTTCATCCATCAGCAGAATCTCGGGATTCACCGCCAACGCGCGCGCAATGCAGAGGCGCTGCTGCTGCCCCCCGGACAGACTGAATGCCGACCGCTTCAAATAATCTTTCACTTCATCCCACAACACGGCGGAACGCAGGCTCTGCTCGACGATCTCATCCAGCTTCGCCTTATTGCGAATGCCATGAAGCCGCGGGCCATACGCAATATTGTCATATATTGATTTCGGAAAAGGGTTCGGCTGCTGAAAGACCATACCTACTTTTTTGCGCAGCGTCTCCACATCGACTTCATTGCTGTAAATAGGGGTACCGGCAATCTCTATCCGCCCCTCGATGCGCGTGCCGGCAATCATATCGTTCATTCGATTCAGCGTCCGCAGCAGCGTCGACTTGCCACAGCCGGAAGGGCCGATGAACGCGGTAACCGCCTTCTCGGGAATCGTCATCGACACGTTCTTGAGCGCGTGGTAGGTGCCGTAATACAAATTCAAGCCGTCTATGTTAATGATAGGTTTCAATTCCGGCACGGTTGCCGTATTCCATATTGTCGCCACCGTCGTCATACGATCGTCTCCTTATCTGTTCTTCTGATATTTGTTGCGCAACAGCACGGCTGACAGGTTCATCAGGATGAGCAGCGCCAGCAACACGATAATGCCCGCTGCGGCCAACTCATGGAACGCCAGTTGCGGCCGCGATACCCAATTGAAAATCTGGATTGGCATAACGGTGAACTGATCCAACAGGCTATTCGGGAGAAAGGCGACGAACGTCAAGGCGCCGATCATAATGAGCGGCGCGGTCTCGCCGATCGCCCGGGATAAGGCCAGGATGACGCCGGTCAAAATGCCGGAGAGGGCCGATGGCATGACCGAACGGGAGACCGTCTGCCATTTCGTCGCGCCGAGAGCGAATGAAGCGTCGCGCCGCGTCTTCGGAACCGCCCGAATCGCCTCCTGGGCGGATACGATAATAATGGGAAGCACGAGCAAGGTCATCGTGAGCGCTCCAGAGAGCAGACTGCGCTCAAGCCCCATGCCGCGCACGAATATCGTCAGCCCGAGAATTCCGTATACGATGGATGGAACGCCGGCCAATGTGCTGATGTTCATCTGGATGAACCGGGTAAGCGCGTTCTTCTTCGCGTATTCCTCCAGATAAATGGCCGCCCCTACGCCAACAATGAACGAGATGGGCGCCATGATGAGCACCATATAAATCGAACCGACAATCGCCGACTTCATCCCGGCAGCGGCAGGCCGGCGGGACGGGTAGTTCGTGAACAAATCAACATTGAGACGGGACAGGCCGTCCATCATAATGTTCACGAGCAGCGCCATAAGCGCGACGATCCCGATCAATGTAGCGATAACAAAAAGAATGTGAAGGCAATAATCGATTTTCCGCCGGGTGCCGATCTGCTTGCGGTTCGCGTCCTGTAACATCGCCATCTGTCAATATTCCTCCCTAAACCGACGTGCAACCCAAAGTGCCAATATATTGAGCAGGAACGTAATGATGAACAACGTCATGCCGACGGCGAAAATCGTACCGTATTCAATGGATCCATGCGGCGTGTCGCCCAAGCTGACTTGAACGATGTACGCCGTCATCGTCTGAATGCTGTCCAGTGGATTCAGCGTCAACTGCGGAGTCGCCCCTGCGGCTACCGATACAATCATCGTCTCGCCGATTGCCCGCGAGAAGGCCAGCACGCCGGAGGAGACAATGCCAGACAATGCGGCCGGCACGACAATCTTGAGCGCCACCTCGAAGCGCGTGGCCCCAAGAGCGTAGGCGCCATCGCGCAGGCTGCGCGGCACCGCGGTCATCGCGTCCTCGCTCAAGGAGGAGACCATCGGAATAATCATGATGCCGACAACGATTCCGGCGCTGAGCGCATTGAAGACGCCTGCGCTCGGGAAGATCTCGCGGATGATCGGCGTGACGAAGGTCAGAGCGAAATAGCCGTATACAATGGTCGGCACGCCGGCAAGCACTTCCAGAATCGGCTTGACGATTTTGCGGACGCGATCCGGCGCGTATTCGCTCAGATAAATAGCGCTTGCCAGCCCGATCGGGATAGCGACCAGACAGGCGATGAGCGTCACCAGCAGCGTCCCACCGATAAGCGGCAAAATGCCGAACGCCTTCGGCTCAATTAGCGGACTCCATCGGGTGCCGAACAGGAAGTCGGCGATATTGACGTGGGAGAAGAAGCTCCACGCTTCCGAGAATAACGTATAGACGATGCCTATTGTCGTCAGAACGGACACAGCCGCACACAGAAACAGCAGCACCGGCACAATTTTATCCGACAAATGCATTCTGCGATTACGGAACGTCAGCTTCACTTCTTGTTGCGGGGCATTCTCCTCCATATGCTAACCTCACTTTTCGTTTCATTTCCAATTACGTAAGCTGGTTCAACTGTTCGTCATATTTCTCTTGCGGCAGCGGCACATAGCCGACTTCTTCCGCAATGCTTCCTGCAGTCATCAGGCAGTACTCGACATAAGCCTTCACTTCCGGCTTCTCCATCTGCTTCTTACTTACGTAGATAAGGAGCGGACGGGACAATGGGGCATAGCTTCCATCTTTAATCGCATCGATCGTCGGAGCTACCGTCGCTGTTCCGTTATCGACAGGAACGAGCTTCAGTTTGTCTTGATTTTCCTCGAAAAAGGAGTATCCGAAATAGCCGATCGCATTTTTGTCTCCGGCTACGCCTTGAACGATAGCGTTCGTATCGGCGCTGAACGTAATTTGGCCGTCATTGCGGCTTTCTTTCGCCTTACCGTTAATCTCTTCCGTGAAATAGTCGAACGTTCCATGGTCCGCACCCGGAGAGTAGATTTTGATCTCCTCGTTCGGCCAGCCTTCACGGACGTCAGCCCACGTTTTCACCTTGGAGTTCGGCTCATATATTTTTTTCAGCTCGTCGAGCGTAATGTTATCGACCCAGGAGTTGTCTTTGTTCACGACGATAGGCAAGCCGTCATAAGCTACCGTCAATTCCACATACTCGATGCCGTTCGCCTTCGCCTCTTCCGCTTCCTTGTCCTTAATCGGGCGGGAAGCGTTGCTGATGGCGATCTCGCCTCCGACAAACCGCTTGAATCCACCGCCGGTGCCGGACGTTCCTACGGAGACGCGGACATTGCCATGCTCCTTGCCGAATTCTTCCGCTATTGCCTCTATCATCGGATATACCGTGCTGGAGCCGTCGATCTCAATCGTGCCGGATAATTTGTCCTCGTCGCCTTGATTTTCCATATGCTCAGATGTATTTGTCTGCGTTGATTCCGTTCCCGAATTGCCGGCGCCTGCGTTCGAGGCCTCATCTCTTTTATCCCCGCATGCCGCCAGCGCGATTGCCGTTACTGCCACCAAAGTAAGCAGCCTGATTGATTTGACCCAGTTATTCAAGTGAATTCACTCCTTTGAATCGTAATCTCATTTTCGGTTCTCTACAATCTGAATCTTACAGCTTGTTTGTTAAGCCTAATTGGGAAGTATGTTAACGGAATGTAAAAATTCAATCCCGTTCCGGCTAAACGTCAATTGAAGCTTCCCAAAGCGTCAGCTTATAACATGCCTCGCTGCCAGCCGGTTTTGTTCCGCAGGCGGTGAGGCATGTTCAATGAAAAGATTAATTTGAGAAAGGCTTTACTTTGATCTTAACATAAGTTATCATTAACCTATGTTAAAAAGGGGTTGATTGCGATGTCAATTAATTATGCTGTTTTAGGAATTTTGAGTTATGAACCTATGACAGGATATGATTTGAAGAAAATCATTCAGGAATCGCCTTTTATGTATTGGTCTGGTAATAGCAATCAAATATATAAGGCATTAGTAGAATTATCAGATAAAGGATTTGTAACGAATGAGGTTCGCCATCAAGAAAGCTTGCCTTCAAAAAAAATCTACACGATTACAAAAGAAGGGTTAGAAGCTCTAAAAGATTGGGTGCTTTCATCACCAGAACCTTGTGAGTTTAAAAAGCCATTCCTTGTTCAGCTTGCTTGGTCAAAACAATTAAATTCAAATGAATTAGATGCATTGCTTACTGATTATGAGAATCAAATAAAAATGCAGATGATGATCCAACAGGACAGTAAGCAAAAGATGATTTTTTCACCTAAAAGGACATTGCTTGAAGCGACCGTATGGGATTTGATCCATGAGAATATTACGTTATCATATACAAACGAGTTGAAGTGGATTCAAAATGTACGTGACATCATTAGTGGTATCGAAAATGAAGCCGATCGTGTTAATCATATTGACATGGAAGTTGCTCAAAATGGAAAGGAGGATTTAAAAATGGAATATGTCTTCATGGATAAAGGTGCGGTGAAATATATACACTTTACTTTTGCTGAAACGCCGCTTTGTACAGAAAATGTATCAGATATCATTTCTATCTGTGTAGAAAACAACACTAATTTTGTCTTATTTGATAGCGAGGCGCTTTCGGATGAATTTTTTAACTTGCGAACAGGGGTAGCGGGTGCAGTATTACAAAAATTCACGATGTATCGCATTAAGGCGGCTGCTGTCATCACCGATCAGCAAAGAATTAAAGGTAAATTCAAAAATATGCTTGCTGAAAATAACAAGCGAGGCGACTTTAGGTCGTTCGAAAGCATTATAGATGCTGAAAATTGGTTTTTAACCATAAAATAAAATTGCTGCATGGTAGTAGTATGAACGCTACGATGTGGATAAGGGCGCTGTGGGAACCGGGAAGACGCTTATGGCGCCCCCCTATCTTGACTATCTATTCGTGCACCTTCTTATGATGGACCAATTTGTAGCCTACACCCCGTATCGAATCGATCTGAACGGAGCGCTGGTTCATCTCCAGCTTCTTGCGCAGCGAGCTGACATGGACATCGACCGTCCGCTGTCCGCCGATGTAATCGAAGCCCCATACTACGTTCATCAGGTCGTCGCGGGTAATGACCATGCCTGGGCGCTGAACGAGATAGAGCAATACTTCGAACTCCTTCGGCCGCAGCGGGATCAGTTCATGATGGAGCGTTACTTCATATTTCTCCGGATAAATGCGCAGATCGCCCACCGCAATAACTTTGTCGTCCGCTTCCTTCGCCTCGGACGGCTCGTCGCTCCACGCGCGGCGCAGCACGGCGCCGACGCGCGCCAGCAGCTCAGCGACGCCGAACGGCTTCGTAATGTAGTCGTCCGCTCCGCACTTCAAGCCCTGCACGACTTCTTCCTCCGCATTGCGCGCTGTCAAAATGATGACGGGCGTGCGGATACCGGCTTGTCTCAGCTTGGACAGCACTTCGAACCCGTTCATGCCCGGCAGCATAATATCCAGGATGATAAGATCGTACTTATGATGCAGCGCCACCTGCAGCCCTTGGGAACCGTGGTCGATCACCGTCGTATCGTACCCATCCAAGGTCAGATTATATGACAATAGCCGCGCCAATGTCGGTTCGTCTTCGATAACTAATACTTTTCGTTCAGACATGATATCCTCCGAAAGTCAATTCCTATCGCTAGCAGCTATACCCAATTTACGCTATGATTCGCAAACCTATCGTAACATACCTCCCTTTGACATAGCGAGTTTTTTCATGGTCGCCCGCCGGTATAGCGGACATAACGAGGGCATGGCCCGGACATATTACTCTGTCCCGCCCGGCAACCACTCCTGAAGAACGGGAAGCTCAATCGCGAACGTCGTGCCTACGCCCGGCTCGCTCTCCACGCGAATCGTTCCACCATGCGCATCGACAAGATGCTTCACAATCGACAGCCCCAGCCCGGTTCCGCCCGATACGCGGGAGCGATCCTTGTCTACCCGGTAGAAGCGTTCAAAGATGCGCGGCAGATCCTTCTTCGGAATGCCGATGCCCGTATCGGTAATCGTCAGCCGAATCCGTTCCTTCTGATCCGAATTATGTAGCCCCCCAGCCCTTATCTTCACCCGTCCGCCCTCCGGTGTATAACTAATCGCGTTGGAGAGCAGATTGAGCATAATCTGGCGCAGCCGGTCCTCATCCGCCTCGACATACAGATCCGGCTCCGCCTCCAGCCGGACTTCGATGCGCTTGCTGCCCGCCTCCTTGCGCAGCACCTCTACCGTCTGCTCCAGGAAGGTTCCAAGCTCCACCGGCGAAAATTGCAGCACCGCCCGCTTCGCTTCGATCTTCGACAATTCGAGAATATCGCCGATAAGCCGATTCAAGCGCTCGCTCTCCTCCTGAATAATCTGCAGGAAGGATTTCGCGATCTCCGGATCATGCATCGCTCCATTCAGCAGCGTCTCGGCGAAGCCTTTGACCGCGGCGATCGGCGTCTTAAGCTCATGGGACACATTCGCCACGAATTCCGTCCGCATCCGTTCCAGCCGCCGAATCTCCGAGACGTCCTGCATCACCAGCAGTATGCCCGCCCATTCCTGATCGGTGAAATAGGCCGGGACGACTGTTACATCGAGCATACGCTCCTCCGGATAATAAATCATCATCTCCTCATGGCGCAGCAGCTTCTTCTTCTCGACTTCGACTATCATCTGCTGCATCTCATACGGCGCCTTGACTTCGCTAAACAAACGCCCGATCCATTCCCTGCTTCGGATGCCGAGAATATGCTCAGCCTTCCGGTTCAGCAGCGCCACCTGGCCTTCCACATCGATCATCACGATCGCATTAATCATATGCTCCATAACCGTCTGCAGCCGGCTCTCGTTCTCGCGGATTTGCGACATCTGCACCTGAAGGCTGTCTGCCATCGCATTAATGGCCGTCCCCAACTGCCCGATCTCGTCCTTCCCCACAGCTTGAGCTCTTGCCTTGTAGTCCATCTGGGCAATGCGCATCGCGACGCGGGTCATATTCTCGATCGGAATCGTCAGATTGAAGGCTAACCGGTAGCTGACAATACCGGCGGCGACGAATAATGCCGCCAGGCCAAGCGCCAAGTACACCCACAGCTCCCTCACGCTGCTCTCGACATGCTCCAGGCTCATCGCCAGACGAATGTACCCGTCAAAATGGGACGTATGTACGGGACTGGAAACATAAAGCATATTTCGCCCCAGCGTCTCGCTATAACGGATATTCGAGCCAATCCCTTCCTGTCGCGCCTTCACAATCTCCTCGCGTGACAAGTGATTGTCCATTTCGGTGGCCTTATGATCGGAATCACCGACGACCGTACCGTCAGCCAGAATAAACGTCACGCGGGCATCCGCACTGTCATGAAGCTTGCCAGCCCAGCCGCTGTAATACGCAATCATGTCGTCCATGCCGCCTGGCTTAAGCCAGGCGAACGTCTGCTCCATGAGCATAATTTCCCGGAACATATTCCGCTCCAGCTGGCGAATATAATTGTACTTGAAGGTGGACGCCATATAAATGCCGGCTGCCGTCACGGATATCCCGATCAACAGCACAAAGATCATAGTCAAACGCGTGCGAAACCGCGACATGCGCATCTCTCCACTTCATTCTCGAGGTTGTAGGTCTATGTTCCATCCTACCGACCGTTGCGCCGTTTGGCTAGACTATTGCTTATGAAAAGACAGGGTCCTTGAACTGGACCAGCTTCTCGAACGAGCTGCGATCGACGTCAGCATGCAGGCTGTTGCCGCGTGCATCCATCGTCACGATCGCCGCAAACCCTTCAACCTCAAGATGCCACATCGCTTCTGGAACACCGAATTCGAGGAAATCGACTCCGTTCACTTGCTTCATGCATTCCGCATAATATTGAGCCGCCCCGCCAATCGCATTCAAATAGACGGCGCCATGTTCCTGCAGCGCGGCCAGCGTCTTCTCTCCCATGCCGCCTTTGCCGATGACGGCGCGGATGCCGAATTTCTTAATGATATCGCCCTGATACGGCTCCTCGCGAATACTCGTCGTCGGTCCGGCCGCCTTGACATGCCAGCCCTCCTCATCCTTCAACATGACCGGGCCGCAATGATAAATGACCGCCCCGTTCAGATCGACCGGCGCATCGTGATCCATCAAATATTTATGCAACGCATCGCGTCCCGTATGCATCTCTCCATTGATGACGACGACATCCCCCACCTTCAAGGAGCGAATCTGCTCCTCGGAGATCGGTGTGTTCAGCACGATGCGATGGTTCTCGCTCTTCGCTGGCACTGCTTCGGCCGCGCTGTCCATGGGAAGCTCGCCGCCGCGCTCGTACACCCATTCCTTAATATCTCCGCTTGCGCTGTCGATCAGGACGCCTTGGCGCCGGTAAGCCCAGCAGTTGTAAGCAACCGATACGAAGAAGCTGGCCGGCAGCCGGTTCATGACCCCGATCTTGCAGCCAAGCAGCGTCACCTCGCCGCCGAAGCCCATCGTGCCGATGCCCAACTGATTCGCCTTATCCAAAATATATTCTTCCAATTGCCGCAGTTCATCGATCGGATTCGTATCCTCTACGCGGCGGAACAGTTGCTGCTTCGCCAGCTCGTATCCCGTCGTCCGATCGCCGCCGATGCCAATGCCGATGAAGCCTGCGCTGCAACCCTGGCCCTGTGCCTGATAGACCGCATGTAGGATGCATTTGCGGATGCCATCGAGATCGCGGCCCGCCTTGCCCAAGCCCTCCAGCTCCGTTGGGAGGCTGTACTGGATGTTCTTGTTCTCGCAGCCGCCGCCTTTCAGAATAAGGCGCACCTCGATGTCGTCGCGCTCCCACTGCTCGAAATGGATGACCGGCGTTCCCCGGCCGAGATTGTCTCCGCTGTTCGTACCCGTCAGTGAATCGACGGAATTGGTGCGGAGCTTGCCTGCCTTCGTCGCGCGGCTCACCGCCTCCTGAACGTCACGCTTCATGAGGATCTGATTCACGCCAACCGGAGTATGCACAATGAACGTCGGCATGCCGGTATCCTGGCAGATGGGGGAGACCTTCGTCTCGGCCATCACAATGTTGCGAGCAATCGTTCCTAGGGACAGTCCGGCGCACGTGGCGGCGTCCTCACGCGCTTGCGCTTCCCGGATCGCCTTGCGCACATCGCCGGACAGATTCGTTGATGTCTCCAAGATCAACTCATATACGCTCTGCAAAAACGATTTCATAAGCAAACCCAAGCCCCTCTCTTCGAATATTCCGCTGTCTCTCTACGATGATCTGGCTGTCTGTCGGGTCCCACTCTATCTTCTCTGCTTCCGCCGATTCGACATGCCGAATGCGTGAATCCGCTTCCTATAGTAATATAATAGCATATGAGAGGTATCAGTCGAGTACATTCGGACAAAGTTATCCGGAGCTCGATGCGATGCCGGGAAGGATGGGAACCAATGGGTCCAACCAAGAACGAGGCGCAAGCCGGGCGCCCGCACGGACATCATTTTTTTGCCTATATGTATCGGTTGAAGATATCGAGCGCTGGAGGGCGGCAATCATTTTGGAAATTATGCTGCGATCTGTTAAAATGAAAGTAAAAAAATACAGCGAAACATTGTCGTCGTTGGATAGGAAGAAAGGAAGAACGTCATGCCATTATTCAATGTCACACTGGTTCATCGTATTTTTCGCGGCATATGGGTAACTATCCTTACGGCCGGGGCTCTCCTGCTATTTTATTATGGCTTCCGGATGATTTACCCGTTCTTGATTGCCTGGCTGCTGGCCTACATAATGAACCCGCTCGTACGATTTTTGGAGCAGAGATGGAGGTTCCCGCGCTGGACCGCCGTAACCTCCTCCATTTTGATGTTTGGAGCGATGATTACCTTCGCGATCTTCATCTTCACAACCAAGGTCGTGTCACAGTCCTGGCATATCGTAGGCTTCGTGCAGGAGCAGATCGCGGAGTGGAGGAATTGGTTGATTGATTACTATTATTCCACTGAATTCCAGGTGATCCTGTCCGATCTGAATGAAACGCTGACATCGCTCGAGCTGCAATCGGCCCTTTCGAAATATACGAGCACGATTGCGACGACTGGCTCGGCCCTCGTCGCCTATTTATTCAACTTTATTAAAGCGACCGTGCTGTTCCTGCCCAAGCTGGCTGTAATCACCGTCATCATCATGGTCGCTACCTATCTTATCAGCAAACAGTGGAATACGCTGGCGGCGAGCAAGCATATGGTACCCGAACGGGTGCGCGCCTCCCTTGGCGTCGTAATCGGCGATCTGCAGCATGCCCTTTTCGGATACGTGAAGGGCCATATGATTTTATCCAGCATTACCGCACTCGTGTTTTTCCTCGGGTTGCTTGTTCTTGGCGTTGAGTACGCCTTCACGATCGCCATTATCGGCGGCATTGTCGATCTGATTCCGCTTATCGGCATCCCCGCCATTGTCGTCCCGTGGGCGGTGTTCGCCTTCTTCGAAGGCAACCTGTTTCTCGGCACCGGACTTCTGATGCTATGGCCGATTATTCTCATCACGCGCCATGCCCTCGAACCGAAGGTGTACGGCTCCAGCATCGGACTGAATCCGCTAATGCTGCTTATTTTTTTGTTTGCGGGACTTCATCTGTTCGGGGTGATCGGCATTTTCATCGGCATCATTGCCCTCGTTGTGCTAACGGCGCTGCAGCGGGCCCATGTATTCCGCGATGTCTGGCGCTATATTATGACCGGCTCCTTCTTTCCGGCCCCAAATAATCAACGCAGCTTGAAGGATAACAAAGAGAGCGCCATTCCCCCGGAATAGGGCTCTCTTTGCCTATCATGACAGCTGCTTCTTGCCGGAAGGACGTAACCAGCCCGTTCATCAGCATGCGCCAGCGCAATCGACATCAGCCAGTTGGACGCCTTGAACGTGACCAAAGTGCCTGTGCCGCTTGGGATTAAATATAGCGGTAGACCATCAAAATAACCATGATGATAAATAGAATAAAGACCAGCGTGGCGAACATCTGCGTCTTGTCAATCGCTGCCGTATTGCTCTGGCCGGCCTTCGCCGATTGCAGGGCAACCTTGATCTGCTTGCCCATAATCCCGCCCAGCGCGGCAATGGCGAGGAACACTACCATCGTCAACATTATCCACAGCATGGAATAGCTGCCTGTGCCAATCATATAGCCGCCCGTCAGAAATTGCACGATCAGCGCATACTGGGCAACCCGGTTCGCGGAATGAACGCCAAGTAGCAGACCCTCCTGTCCCGGTGCCGATACGAGCTTCAGCTTATTGACGACAAACGGGATAACCGCATAAATTCCCATGGCGACTGCGCCCAGGATATGCAATAGTACAAGAGCCGTGTACATAAGGATCATTCCCTCCATAGTCCTATAATGGATGCAATTTTACTTCCTAATTATACTAGATTATCCTTCTGAACACAAAGAAGGATGGCCATTTTCATGCCATCTTCCTGTATATCGCTATCATATTTGTCATAATTTCAATTTATCCTGCAACAACTTTGATAACATTCCGCACAGATTCGGCAGATTTGTCTAGTGCCGCCCGCTCTTCCGGCGTCAAGTCAATCTGGATCACTTTCTCGATGCCATCGCCGCCCAGTACGGCCAATACGCCCATGAACAGTTGGTCGTAGCCGTATTCGCCTTCCAGGTAAGCGATGACCGGCAGTATGCGCTTCTTGTCCTTCAGGATCGCTTCGGTCATCTGTACCAGCGAAGCTGCAGGCGCATAGTAGGCGCTGCCGTTGCCAAGCAGGTTCACGATCTCGCCGCCGCCGACGCGGGTGCGCTGCACGATCGCAGCAATGCGATCCTGCGGAATCAGCTTCTCAATCGGTACGCCGCCAACATTCGTGTACCGAACGAGCGGCACCATATCGTCGCCATGTCCGCCAAGTACGACTCCGCGGACATCTTCCACCGACACGTTCAATTCCTGCGCGATGAACGTACAGTAACGAGCCGTGTCCAGCACGCCGGATTGGCCGATGACGCGATTCTTCGGGAAGTCAAGCGTCTCGAATGCCGCGTATGTCATCGCATCGACCGGATTGCTCAAAATAATGACGTAAGCATTCGGGCAATACTTTTTCACATTTTCGCAGACGGACTTGACGATGCCTGCATTTGTATTGACGAGATCGTCGCGGCTCAGGCCCGGCTTCCGAGCTACACCCGCCGTAATGATGACGATGTCGGAATCCTTCGTATCTTCGTAGTTGGAGGTGCCTGTAATCTGGCTGTCGAACGCTTGCACCGGGCTTGCCTCCAACATGTCAAGCGCCTTCCCCTTGGTTGGATTCTCGAGTTGAGGGATATCCACCAATACAACGTCTCCAAGTTCCTTTTGGGCGAGCATGAAAGCAGTGGTAGCGCCCGTGAAACCCGCACCTACTACGGTAATCTTGTTGCGTCGAATAGTCATTCCCGTCGCCCCCCTATTTCATATGATCAATGATATGATCAGCGAATTGCGAGCATTTTACTTCCGTTGCATTGTCCATCAGACGAGCAAAGTCATAGGTTACGGTCTTATTGTTGATGGCTGTCTCCATGCCTTTGTAGATCAGGGTAGCCGCTTCCTGCCAACCTAGATGCTCCAGCAGCATGACGCCGGACAGAATCACGGAGCCCGGATTGACGACATCGAGATCCGCATACTTCGGTGCGGTTCCGTGCGTCGCTTCGAAGATGGCATGCCCGGTCACATAGTTGATGTTCGCGCCAGGCGCAATGCCGATGCCGCCAACTTGCGCAGCCAGCGCGTCGGACAAGTAGTCGCCGTTCAGGTTCAGCGTAGCGATGACGTCGAAGTCCTTTGGACGTGTCAGCACTTGCTGCAGCGCAATATCGGCGATGGCGTCCTTGATGATGATCTTGTCCGCCGCTTCCGCTTCCGCCTGGGCCTTGTTCGCCGCATCCATGCCTTCCGCTTCCTTAATGCGATCGTACTGGCCCCAAGTGAACGTCTGCTCGGCGAATTCCTGCTCGGCCACTTCGTAGCCCCAGTTCTTGAACGCGCCTTCCGTGTACTTCATAATGTTGCCTTTGTGAACCAGCGTTACGCTCTTGCGCTTATGCGTGATAGCGTATTCGATCGCCGCGCGCACAAGACGCTTCGAGCCGTCGGAAGATACCGGCTTGATGCCGATGCCGGAAGTCTCAGGGAAGCGGATTTTCTTCACGCCCATCTCCTGCTGCAGGAAGGCAATGACTTTCTTCACTTCTTCCGATCCGACAGCATACTCAATGCCGGCATAAATATCCTCGGTGTTTTCTCGGAAAATGACCATGTCAACCCATTCCGGACGCTTGACCGGGGAAGGGACGCCGCTGAAATAGCGGACCGGACGCAAGCATGTGTACAGATCCAACTCTTGGCGAAGCGCGACGTTCAGGGAACGGATACCGCCGCCGATTGGGGTCGTCAACGGTCCCTTGATCGCGACGATATATTCACGAATCGCTGCCAGCGTATCGTTCGGCAGCCATTCGCCGTATGTGTTGTAGGCCTTCTCACCCGCGAACACCTCGTACCAAGCCAACTTGCGCTCGCTATTGTACGCCTTCTCGACTGCGGCATCGAGCACCCGCTTCGATGCGCGCCAAATATCGCGGCCCGTTCCGTCGCCTTCGATGAACGGGATAATCGGATTGTCAGGCACTTGCAGCTTGCCGTCTTGAATTGTAATTTTCTCGCCTTCAGTAGGTAGTTCGAACTTCTCCAATTGAAACATGGACGTTCCTCCTTAAGTAAATTGCCGCATCATCACGCGATGCGGCCTCGGTCTGCCATACGATCAGCAGGAGCCACAACAACATTGTAGCAATCCGCCGTCTGGCAGCACAAGCCAGTTCGATAATGCCTCTCTGCCGTCCCGTGTCCGGTGATTATCGGTCCGCAATCGCAACGTAGCGCTGGACGGCCGGTCCGATATACTCGGCGCGCGGACGGATAATCCGGTTGTTCTCGTATTGCTCCAAAATATGAGCCGTCCAACCGGACACCCGGCTTACCGCGAAGATCGGAGTGAACAAATCGCTTGGAATGCCAAGCAGCGTGTACACCGAGGCCGAATAGAAATCGACGTTCGGCTTCAGCCCCTTCTGACCGTTCACCATCTCTTCGATGCGAACCGACATGTTATACAGCCCGACATTGCCGTTCTTGCTGCCAAGCTCGCGAGACAACGCCTGAAGATGCTTCGCGCGCGGATCTCCACTCTTGTAGACGCGGTGTCCGAAGCCCATAATTTTTTCTTTGCGATCGAGCTTATCTTGGATGTAATCCTCCACGCTTTCAAGCGATCCGATCTCTTCAAGCATCTTCATGACGGCTTCGTTCGCTCCGCCATGAAGAGGTCCCTTCAACGCTCCGATAGCCGACACGACCCCGGAATAGATGTCGGACAGCGTCGCCACTGTGACGCGAGCGGTGAACGTGGAAGCGTTCAACTCATGATCTGCGTGAAGGACGAGCGCTTTGTCCATCGCCTTCACTGCGCTTGCCTCCGGCTCTTCCCCAGTCAACATATACAGGAAGTTGTACGCGATGGAACGGCCGGCTTGTGGAGCGACCGGCTCCTTGCCCGCGCGAAGACGCGCATAAGCGGCAACCACGGTAGGCAGCTTCGCCTGTAGCTTTACCGCCTTGGCGATATTCGCCTCCCGGCTCATATCGTCGGCTAACTCGTCATACAGTGCCAAGGCGGAAATCGCGGAGCGGAGAACAGCCATCGAATTGACGCTCGACGGGTACAATCTCGTTAGATCGATGATAGCAGGTGAAATTGCCGCATTCTCGTCGAATTGCTTCTGTAATGCAGATAATTCGTCACAATTCGGTAGTTTGCCATGCCAGAGCAAGTACACGACCTCTTCAAAGGTTGCGTAATTAGCCAAATCGTCGATATTGTAACCGCGATAGGTCAGCGTGCCGTCGATAATCGAGCTGATCGACGATTCTGCTGCAATAATACCTTCCAAACCTTTCGTCGCTGTCATCTGTTCTCTCTCCTTTGCATTACGATCCTAGATCAATCCCAGTTCCTTTTTCTCTGCCCCTCCTGATGTTCACTGACGCTTTGGAAATAGGCAATTTCTTTCTACTTTAAATCATAAACGATCTCGCCAGGATTGTGAACGGTTTCATTACAAAATATGGATAGAAATGCTTTATCACTGCTATAAATGCTTTTTTTTTCAAAACGGAAATGAAAGTTTTGTGATTTTAAGCATAGTATTACATATTACGGTCTGTCCTACGTTCGGATCCGGAAGCAGGAATCCCAGTCACCCAAGCCAGAAAGGAGACGGGAAAATGAATCACATACTGTTGAAACGGTTATGGAGAGGAAGCCTTGTCGTGGGGGGATCCGTGCTTGTCTGCGTCGCTTGCTACGTTCTATTGCCTGTGATGTACCCGTTCTTAATCGCGTGGTTGATCGCGCTCCTGCTAAATCCGATTATCGATTGGATGAGCGAATCGCTGTGCTTCCCCCGCTGGTTAAGCGTTACGATGGCGCTGCTGCTGTTCCTGCTCGGAATGATGACGATTGCGGCCGCCGTCATTACGCGAATCGTCAAGGAAATATATACGGTGTCGTTAACTATGGATGACACACTCAACCAATGGCGGGAGCTTTTCGTCCGTTTTTTCGACAGCGGCGATGTGCAACAGTTCATCCAATTGATCAGTTCGATCTATAAGGACAATCCGAATGTCCAGGATTCGATCAACCTCAATCTGGCTGATACCGCACAGACGGTAACAACCGCGATTACCAATCTGATCACGCTCTTCCTGGACGGCATCGTCCGGCTGCTTACCAGCCTGCCCAACGTAGCGACCATTGCGATCGTCGTCCTGCTTGCCGCGTTCTTCATCAGCAAAGATTGGCTGCGGTGGCGGCGTACGGTGCTCGCCTGGGTGCTGGAGCCGCTCCGGACGCCGGCCAGTACTATTTGGCATGGTCTGAGGGGGGCCCTGTTCGGCTATTGCCGAGCGCAGTTCCTGCTCATTTCGATGACGATGGTCTCCGTCACGATCGGCTTTATTCTGCTCCGGGTCGACTACGCGATTACGATCGGGCTGCTGGTCGGCCTCGTCGATCTGATCCCCTACCTGGGCGTGGGAGCGGTTATGATCCCTTGGATAATATACAGCTTCGCAATCGACAATACCTCCTTCGGTATCGGACTTGCCGTCCTCTATGCGATTGTCCTGATTGCCCGTCAAGTGATGGAGCCGAAAGTGCTCGCCACCAACCTCGGGCTGGATCCGCTCATCATGCTTATGGCCACCTTCGCCGGCCTCAAGCTGCTCGGCGTACTCGGCCTGATCTCCGGACCCGTCGCCGTCGTTATCATCTCCGCGATGCACAGATCCGGAATCTTCATGGACTTGCGCAATTACATTATGGCCGAAAGGCATTGAGAAGCCGGGGCGAGCACCTGCATGCTATCACCAGTGTAGGGGAAAACGGAACAACGACATGATGCATGCATCATGTCGTTGTCTGTGCGGACGTACCTTATCAATATCGACGAAAGTAGATGAAGCTGCCATCCTTCATTTTCTTTTCAATCCATTTGAGCAAATAGTGCCTATACAGGGGCCGAGTCAGCGGAAACACGAGCGTGAAGCCCGCAATATCCGTGAAAAACCCGGGGGTCAGCAGAAGCACCCCGCCCGCGAATATACAGAGCCCGTCAATGACTGCCCGCCCCGGAACCTGTCTCGCTTGAAGCTGCTTCTTGGCGTCTCCCCATACTTGAGCCGCCTCATAGCGCGCGATAATCGCGCCGATCACACTGGTCAAGAGGATTAGAAGGAACGTGTTCCATCCTCCTATCCAGCCGCTGACGAGGAGGAAGCCATAGATCTCCAAGGCCGGAATGATGGTCAATACGATCAGTATGCCTATCATCATCGGGTTCATGCTCGCATCTCCTTCCTACAGAAGTTCATGCTGCCGCTGCAAAGCCGAGGCTTGCGCGAGCGAAACTTGCCCACGTTATCTCCCTTGCTCTCCGCCGATGCGGAGCAGCCCTTGAAGGAGCGTCATGGGCATGCCTGCTTCAGCAGTTCCCATACATCAGGCGCTTCCCGCTCGATCCGGGCTGGTCTCCAGTTCGCGTTCAACCAAGCCAGCGTCGTCTCGCCTTCGACGAGACGCTCGCCCTCCGGCTTCGCATACCAGCCGGCTTCGGCAACCTCTTCGCCTGCGCGGCAGATGCAGGAGGCGAAGGTGAGGCGCAGAGGTGTCCGCTGAACGAGCTTCGTGAACACGATAACCGTATCGTCATATACAGCCGGGCGCATAAAATGCAGATGCAGGTCGACGACCGGCAGTCGTAATCCCCGTACTTCCAGTTCACGGTAGGTCAGGCCTTGGGCCCGTATCCATTCTGTGCGGCCCACCTCGAACCAGGTAACGTAATTGCCGTGGAACACGACATCCATCCGGTCGGTCTCCTGATATCTGACGCGCAGCGGAAATCCATGCCATGCGGCTTGCGGGTTCATTCCGGCATCGCTCATTGCCATTCCCCCTATTGTATCGTATGGAGCCTCCGCTCACAAATGCAACAGAAGCAATGGCGGTTACACCATTGCTTCTGCTCGTTATTATGAAATCGATGTCCGTATCAAAGGCTGCCGATTAGGAGCAGCGGTTTTGACCGATTTGGCTAATCTTGATCAAGTTCGTCGAGCCAGCGCAGCCGGAAGGCACGCCAGCCGTAATGACGACGAGGTCGCCTTCGGATACGATGCCTGTCTTCATGCCGCCGCGAACCGCTTCATCGAACATTTCGTCCGTCGAATTGGCCGCTCCGCTCTTGACAGTAACGACGCCCCAGGTCAGGCACAAACCACGCATCACTTGCTCCGATGGAGTGACGGCGATGATTGGCGCCGTCGGACGATATTTCGATACCATCCGTGCCGTATAGCCTGTCTGCGTAGAGCTGATAATCGCCTTCGCATCCAACTCCAATGCGGAGTTCGCTACCGCTTGGCTGATAGCGGCGGTTACGGTCGCCTGCTGCTTCGAGCTTTGCTTCGCCAGAATGTCACGATATTCGAGCGCAGACTCGGCTTTCTCCGCAATGCGAGACATCGTCAGTACCGACTCTACCGGATATTTACCTGCAGCTGTCTCACCGGACAGCATAATCGCATCGGTGCCGTCAAAAATGGCATTCGCCACGTCACTCGCTTCGGCGCGGGTCGGGCGCGGGTTGCGCTGCATGGAATCCAGCATTTGCGTTGCAGTAATAACCGGCTTGCCGACCAGGTTGCATTTCTCAATCATCCGCTTCTGAACGAGCGGCACTTCTTCTGCCGGAATTTCGACGCCGAGGTCTCCGCGCGCAACCATCAGGCCGTCAGACACTTCCAAAATCTCATCGAGATTGTCCACGCCTTCTTCGTTCTCGATCTTGGAAATGATTTGGATATGGCCTGCGTTGTTCTGTTCGAGCAAGCTGCGAATCTCCATGACGTCGCTCGCCTTACGCACAAAAGAAGCCGCAATGAAGTCGATACCCTGTTCAATCCCGAAACGGATATCATTTGCGTCTTTCTCCGTAATACCTGGCAGAGAAATCTTCACGCCTGGAACGTTTACGCCTTTTTTGCTCTTAATCGTTCCGCCGTTAACGATTTTACACTTGATTTCCGTGCCTTGAATATCAACGACAGACAATCCGATCAGACCGTCGTCGATCAGAATCGTCGAACCTGCTTCTACATCTTGCGGCAATTCTTTATATGTAACCGAGATGCGATCCTTGTCTCCCAAAATTTCTTCCGTCGTCAACGTCACATGTTCGTCCTGAACGAGGTCAATCGGCTCTACCGACAATTTTCCTGTACGGATTTCCGGGCCTTTTGTGTCGAGTAGGATAGCAACTGTCTTGTTCAGTTCAGCGCAAGCCTGGCGAATCGTTTTGATACGATTGCCGTGCTCCTCAAAGTCGCCGTGCGAAAAGTTCAAACGAGCAACGTTCATGCCGGCCATAATCAATTTCTTGATGTTGTCCAAGGATTCGCTGGAAGGACCGATCGTACAGACAATTTTCGTTTTGCGCATATGAGTTTCCTCCAATGTTGTGCTGTCTTTATTATGTCCATCTTTGCATATCTTGCTCATGCTCTCATTAATCTAATCTACTATAATTCGGCAAGTTTGTATATGAAGATTCTCATAATATTTAGTGTTGCCAGCAAACACCGTTATTATGATTCGGTACTTCTGACCTTGGTTTGTTCTTCAAAAACCCCGATGCGGCGGAATTTCTCATACCGATCCTCCCGCAACTCATCGGCGCTCATCTCCAGCAGCTCTGCTAGATGGCGGGCAAGCGCTTCTTTGACTTCAGCAGAGACGGCCGGCACATCTTTGTGGGCTCCGCCCTGCGGCTCGGGAATGATCTCCTCGATGACGTCCATTTCCTTCAGATCGTCTGCCGTAATCTTCATCGCTTCTGCTGCCTGATCAGCCTTTGACGCATCTTTCCACAGGATGGAGGCCGCCCCGTTTGGGGAGATGGCGGAATAGATCGCATTTTCCAACATCAACACGCGGTTGCCGACGCCCAATGCCAAGGCTCCGCCGCTGCCGCCTTCGCCAATAACGACACAGATGACCGGTACTCGGAGCAGCATCATATCCCGCAGGTTGCGGGCAATCGCCTCAGATTGACCGCGCTCTTCCGCAGTATTTCCCGGATAGGCGCCCTTGGTGTCAATGAACGTAATGATCGGACGCCTGAACTTGTCTGCTTGCTGCATCAGGCGCAGCGCCTTGCGGAAGCCTTCCGGGTGGGGACTGCCAAAGCAGCGGGCAATATTATCCTTCGTATCCTTTCCGCGCTGATGGCCGATGACCGTGACGGGAATGCCGTTCAGACGCGCCAATCCGCCGACAATCGCGAGGTCGTCGCCATACAGGCGATCTCCGTGCAATTCGATGAAATCGGTAAAAACATGCTGAATGAAATCAAGCGCGGTCGGACGTTGATGATGTCGTGCCAGGTGCATCTTCTGCGACGGACTGATCGTGGCGTAGATGTCCTCAGCCAGCTTTGCGTAACGCTGTTCTAACCGGGCGATCTCTTCCGTAAAGTCAATGTTCTTTTCTTCGCCGAACCGCTCAAGCTCGTCGATTTTGTTCTTCAACTCTACCAACGGCTGTTCGAACGGAAGCTCACTCGTCATGCGTAACCTCTCCTTTCACGGTATGCAGATGAATCAGCTTGATCAATGTTTGGCGCATGTCCTTGCGCGGAACGACCAAATCGATCTGTCCGTGCTTCAAGTTAAATTCTGCCGTCTGAAACTCGTCTGGCAGCTTCTGGCGAATCGTCTGCTCGATGACAAGACGCCCCGCAAAGCCGACCAACGCACCTGGCTCCGCCAGGTTGATGTCGCCAAGCATCGCGAAGCTGGCCGATACGCCGCCCATCGTCGGATCGGTGAAGACGGAAATATATAATCCGCCGGCCTCGTGGAACTTGGCCAAGGACGCGCTTGTCTTCACCATCTGCATCAGGCTTAGGATGCTCTCCTGCATCCTCGCTCCTCCAGAGGTGGAGAAAATGATCAGTGGATATTGCTTCTGCTGCGCCGTCTCGATCGCGCGCGTCACCTTCTCGCCCACGACCGATCCCATGCTTCCGCTGAAAAAGTCGAAGCTCATGACGGCAACCACGACCGGGAAGCCGCCGATGGTCCCCTCGCCGGTAACCACCGCTTCGTTCAATCCTGATTTGATATGCTGCTGCTCCATCTTCTTCGCATATCCCGGAAATTGAAGCGGATCCTTTGAACGCATTTCCGCGTCATATTCAAAAAAACGGCCTTCATCCAAGATCATATCGATGCGCTCCCACGCATTCAATCGCAGATGATGATCGCACTCCGAGCATACCTTCAGGTTTTTTTGCAATTCTTTATGATACTGAATCGTGCCGCATTTCGGGCATTTGTTCATTAACCCTTCGGGTATTTCACGCTTAGGACGATCATCGTTCATCATCGGCAAAGGTACTGTTGCGTACTTTTTCTTTTGAAATAGGTCTTTAAACACCCGTTACACCTCTTTTTTCTCAGCAAGGAGCGGCTTGCGGCTCCCCAGAGATTGTCCAAACGCAGGCAATAAAAATCGGCTGTCTGAACAACCTGGCCTGGCGTTCATCCATCAGCCGTCTCATGTATGCAAAATCGAATTGAGCACCTCTTGCACTTCCTCGACTTCCCCGGAAGGTACCAAGATTTCAAATTGTTGTTTGGAGAGATGGACAGGGCGAACCTGAACGAGAAATCCTTCCTCTGTCAATCTGATCCGGATCTTCTCTGCTAAATTGGCAGTCGGAGCGATGTAGATGACTGTCCACATGCGCGTATGACCCCCCCTAACGTCCCAAGTACGGCTTATATAATGCCATAATGATAACATAATTGACTTTTTCACCGCAACCAAATCCGGTAGACTCACTAGCCGACATTTATGTCAGGGGGGAATCTTTGGGGCCTCCGCTCAAGCTACGACGCGTCATCTGCCGCATCGTAGCTGCGCGCGTCCCGGTTCCGGTGCGCGATGCGGGCGGAAGCCGCCGCCGCTAATCCGGCGATAATATCGTCGAGAAATACGTGTACCTGCTCCCGGTTATCGTTGAGCTCGCGGATGACGCCGATTTTCGCTTTGTCCAAATAGCCGAAGCTCGTTAAACCTATCATGCCGTATACGTTCGTAATCCCCATCGCGAGTGTCTCGTCCACCCCGTACAAGGATTCATCCGCCTCCATAATGGCTTGCAGCGGCTCGGGGAGCCGCTTCTGCTCCGCCAGCTCATCCAGCGCAATGCCAGTGATGAGCGTATATTGCACTTCCCGCTTGCGGATTACCGTCCGCACGCTCTCGAGGCACGCTTCCAGTGTCAGAGACGCGTTGTATGGCGCCTGGAGCTGATAGACGATGTCCGCGATGCTGTCCAGGGTGACACCCCGCCGGTTGAGCCATTGCTCGGCTATATCGGTTGGCATGGCCATCCCCTCCCTTCCCTGTCCTCCGTTCGGACTCGTCTCCTGCATCTGAGACGTATCTAAAATGTATGCCGAAGGGCAGAGAAATGTTCACCGCTTCATCCTTATTTTACGCGTACGCTTCCTTCGCCGAACAGCGCCTCGATGCGCTTGAACAGCTCCGGCGAAGGCTTCAGCGCGTACGAGTCGTTCAGCGCAAGCAACTGCTGCTCGCGCTCGTAGAACAGCACGGTCGGCAGCGGACCGGGCTGCGTCCGGAGGAGCTGCTTGAGCTCCTCCAGTAGTTCCTGCCGCTCACGGTCGAACGTAATCTTGATGTAGACGCGCTGGCGCTTCACCCCGCGCGGCGCGCTCTTGGTGCCGGAACCCGTCGGTGGCGCCTGCTGCGGCTGGCGGGCCAGAGCCGGGCTCGGTGGTCCGGCGCGGTGGCCGGCGGCATCCGGTGCGCCCCTCCCTACCGCAAGCGGCTTCCGCCGGCGGGCGGCAATGCGCTTCGCCAGGCCGGAGACAGCGCCGGCCTCAAGCGGCACCACCTCGTGAGTGAGCAGCTTGAAGCCCTCGTCCTCAAGCTGCACCTTCGCCTGCACCGCCACGAGCGCTCCCTTGCCAACGAGCCGCTCCGCCCGCTTCCACACTTCCGGGAACAGCACAACCTCGGCCCGTTCCACGCGGTCTTCCAGCTCAGCGAAGGCCATCGGCTTACCCTTCTTCGTTGTAATGGTACGGAGCGACACGATCATGCCGACGACGATGCACTCGCTCTCGTCAGGCGCTTCGTGCAGGTCGACAAGCCGGTCGGTGTCGAGTTCCTCTAGCAATTGATCATATTCATCCAGCGGATGCCCGGACAGATAGAGACCGAGCAGTTCTCGCTCCATCTCCAGTTGCCGCGACATCGTGAGCGGCGGGACCTCGGGATAATCGATCATCCAGTTGTTTACCTCGATGAGATCGAGGAACTGGATCTGCAAATCTTCCCGATCCTTGCGCCATTTCCCGGCCGCCTCCAGCGTCTCGTCGATCATCGCGAGCAGTTGGGCGCGGTGCCCCGGCAAGGAATCGAAGGCTCCGCCTTGGATGAGCGACTCGATGACCCGCCGGTTGCAGACACGCAGATCGACCCGCTGGCAGAAATCGAGCAAATCCGCATAAGACCGCTCCTGCCGCTCGAGAAGAATGCTGTCGATTGCCAGCGTGCCGACATTCTTGATCGCGCCCAGGCCGAAGCGGATGCCGCCCACGACTGGCGTGAATGGCACGAAGCTCTCGTTAACATCCGGCGGCAGCACCTCGATGCCCAGCCGCCGGCAATCGTCGATATATTCCGCCACCTTCCGATGGCTGCCCATATTGGCCGTCAGCATCGATGACATGAATTCTGTCGGATAATGCGCCTTCAGATAAGCCGTCTGGAAGGCGAGCACGGCATACGCCGCCGCATGGGCGCGCGGGAAACCGTAGTCGGCGAAGCGGACGATCATGTCGTACACGCGGTTCGCTTCCTCGTCCGAATAGCCCTGCCCCAGACTGCCTTCCACGAAATGCTGGCGCTGCTGATCCAGCACTTCGCGCTTCTTCTTCGACACGGCCCGCCGCAGCAGGTCCGCTTCCCCTAGGCTAAAGCCCGCCATCTTGGAAGCGATATGCATGATCTGCTCCTGATAGACGATAATGCCG
Organism: Paenibacillus popilliae ATCC 14706; assembly: GCF_000315235.1. GTDB lineage: Bacteria > Bacillota > Bacilli > Paenibacillales > Paenibacillaceae > Paenibacillus_B > Paenibacillus_B popilliae. Next base: position 38,680 of record NZ_BALG01000015.1, read on the forward strand.
TACGTGTCCCGGAGAATCGGCTCCAGGTCGGGATGCGGGTATTCCACCGGCTTCAGACCGTGCTTGCTCTGGATATAATTCGGGATGAACTCCATCGGTCCCGGCCGGTACAGCGCGAGGACAGACACAATATCCTCGAACGAGGACGGCTTCAATTCGCGCAGCACGCGGCGCATGCCGGCCGATTCCAACTGGAATACGCCCGTCGTTTCCCCTCTGCTCAGAAGAGCGTAGGTGGACGGATCCGTGTCGTCCAGCGCGTTCAGGCTGATCTCGTCTCCCGTATCCTTCTTCACCCAGCAGAGTGTACGCTCGATAATGGACAAGGTGCGCAAGCCAAGGAAGTCCATCTTCAGCAGCCCGACCGCTTCCAGATGCTCCATCGAATATTGCGTAAGCGCCGCATGCTCCGTTCCGGCCTGAAGCGGCACGTAATCCGTCAGCGGCTCGCGGCTGATGACAACGCCCGCCGCATGGGTCGAGGCGTGGCGCGGCATCCGCTCCACCTTCGCCGCCATATCGAGCAGTTCGCCAATGCGGGGCTGACGCTCCTTCCATGTGCGCAGCTCGCCGCTTGCATTCAGGGCCTTCGCGAGCGTCATGCCAATCTGGTTCGGAATCAGCTTGGCGGCCCGATCTGTCTCGTTATACGGCACGTTCAGCACCCGGCCGACATCGCGTACGGCCGCCCGTGCGGCCATCGTACCGAAGGTGATGATCTGTGCGACCCGATCATGGCCATATTTGTCCGCGACATAGCGGATGACTTCGTCGCGCCGCTCGTCATTGAAATCAATGTCGATATCCGGCATCGTAATCCGTTCAGGGTTGAGGAACCGCTCGAACAGCAACCGGTATTTGAGCGGATCCACATTCGTTATGCGCAAGCTGTAGGCGACAAGGCTGCCGGCGGACGAACCCCGGCCGGGACCGGTCATAATGCCCTGCTCATGCGCGAAGCGGATGAAATCCCACACGATAAGGAAATAATCGGAGAACCCCATCTTCTCGATCGTGTCCAGCTCATAGTTCAGCCGCTCCTGCGCGGCCGTACGGAACTCCTCGTCTGACCAGGCGGGCAGATCCGCATAGCGCCGTTCAAGCCCTTCCTGGCACAGCCGACGCAAATAACCGGGGGCAGCCACCCCCGGCGGCAGCGGCTCAAAGGAAGGAAGAATCGAGGCGCCAAGGTCCAGCGTTACCTGACATTGCTCTGCAATGCGCGCCGTATTGGCCACCGCCTCCGGAATGTGGCGGAACAGCGCGTTCATCTCTTCCGCCGACTTGAAGTACATCTGGGTGGTCCCCATTTTCAGCCTATCCTCGTCTTCCTTCGTCTTGCCCGTGCCGATGCAAATGAGAACATCCTGCACCGAAGCATCCTCTTCCTCCATATAATGTACGTCATTCGTAACCGCAAGCGGGATGCCCGTCGACTCACTAAGCGCGACGAGGCCGAGATTGACCTTCTTCTGCTCAGGCAGCCCATGATCCTGCAGCTCGAGATAGAATCCGTCCTTGAATACATCGCGGTAACGTTCCGCCGCCTCCCGGGCGGCCTCTTCGTGCCCGTGGAGCATATGATGGGACACCTCTCCTCCAAGGCAGGCGCTCAGCGCAATGATGCCTTCCGCATGCCGGCGCAGCGTGTCCATGTCCACCCTCGGCTTGTAATGGAATCCTTCCAGATGCCCGACGGACGTGATCCGCATCAGATTACGGTAGCCTTCTTCATTCTTCGCCAGAAGAATCAGGTGATAGATCGGCTGCTCCTTGCGGGAGCCCTTTTCATGAAGAGACCCAGTCGTAACATAGGCTTCCATGCCGATTATCGGCTTGACGCCGTGTGCCAGGCACGCTTTATAGAAGGCGATGGTCCCGTACATGACCCCATGATCCGTAAGCGCCAGTGCTTTCATCCCATACTGAGCCGCCCGCGCGGCCAGATTCTCGATGCGAGCCGCACCGTCTAGCAGGCTGTATTCACTGTGAACGTGCAGGTGCACGAACGGTTCCATAGCCTTCCCCTCCCCTTCTTATTCCGTGCCATGTATGAGAACATATTTTCGTCTATCTTGTATTGTATCATATTTTTTCACGGAAATTCTATATATGTATTAAGGACATCTTGTCCGCCAGGCACCTGCGGGAGCAGGAAAGGAGAAGTCATTCAATGGGTACGTTTCTATCCAAAGCGCTCATCGATTTTTTCATCGCCTTCGGCGTTGTGCTGGGCGGATCGATACTGGCCGGCATCGGTGCCGTCGTCGCGCTGCAATCTCCGGTCGATACGATGCAGCATATTTCCGAACAATTGAAAATATGGGCCGTCGTCGCCGCCGTCGGCGGAACGATCGATCCGATACGCGTCATCGAAAGCAATTTCCTGGATGGGAACCTCTCCCCGGTCTTCAAGCAGCTGATCTACATCCTCGTCTCCTTCATCGGCGCCCATATGGGAACCGAACTGATTCAATGGATATGCCGAAGCCGAATTTAGCCGTAGGGTGTAGGTTGCAAGAGGGGGCGATCCTATGCGGTTGAAGTCAGTACCAGGCTGGCTGGGCGATCTCGCATTCGTTCTTGCCGGAGCCGTCCTTGGCGCGGCGGTATACCATGCGATGCACCTGCATCAATTCAACGAACTGATGATGATGAACATCGATCTGCAGGACAGACTAGCCCATTACAAGGCAGAGGCAGAGGACCTGCTTCGCTACAAGAACCGGCGGACGATTATCAAAAGCATCGAGGTTCATATTTATAGACCCGCCACGAGCACGGCTCTTCCCCAGGCCCACGAGACCGAAATCCGGCGCCGCCTGCTCAAGGATTTATCCGGGTTGAAGGGGAGGGATGTGTTCCAGATCGACGAATATTCGAAGCTGGTGGAAAGCCTATTGGCCAACAAGATATATCCCGATGTGCATGAGAAGGACTACACCGTGCTCCTGCGCACGATGCTTGTCACCGAGGGCGTGCTTCACGCGTGGATCGATGTCAAACCTTATATTCCGGCGAAGGTGCCCTAAAAATTGGGGTGCGGCGAAATCTATGATACGCTAGGGACAGCCATAACCTATGAAAAGCAACACTATGCACTTCCAGCGCATTCATGATAGGGTCGGTTCCCCGAAATAACCCGCTCGGGCGCGCAACAAATAGCCTCTGCCCGAGTGGGCAGAGGCTGCTCGCCGTTGGAAGGCGAGGTTCAGTCGTGATCGATCGACTGCATCGTCATCATCGCTTTCGCCGCCAGCAGCTCGCCGTGCCAAATCTCGACCTCCAGTTTGCAGAACTTCCGGCTCATCTCAATCAATTGGGGCTTCAGAGTGACGACATCTTCAATCTGGAGCGGACGGACGAAATACGTGGTGATATTGTCCATCACGTGATCGTAGCTCCGCATCTCCTTGACTGCCCGCAGCGCGGCTTGCGACATCAGCGTCGTCAATATGCCCTCAGACACCGCGCCGAAGCCGTTAACCATCTGGGGCGTAATCCCCCCCCGAAACATCGGATTGCCTTCCTCGTCCCGCTGTTCCTCGAAGCCGTTCCATATCAAATCAACAAACGTTTCGCCCAATTGCGTCTCCTGGCGGGCGTCCCGCAGGGCATTCAGCACCTCGCGGCGCGTCACGACGGCAATCAGCTTCCGGCTTCGATCGACGACAGGCAGCAACTCCACCCCTTCCCACACCATCGTATGGGCAGCCGTCGCCAGCGTTGTCTGCAGCGTAACCGTCAGCGGGCTTCGCGTATACAGCTTCTCGATCGTCTGCTGTGCATCCGCGCCGAGCATATCCTTGTACGTCATCATCCCGATGACGCGGTTCCATTCGTCCACGATCGGGAAGCGGCTATGCCCGGTCTCTTCCCGCATCCGCTCGAACTCCTGCGCCGTGCTGGAAGGACGCAGCACATCCATTTTCGAGTTCAACGTAACGATATCCTCGATAATCATAATTTTCTTCTTGATTAACCGGTCGAACAGCGCGCGGTTAATGATCGAGGCGACGGTGAACGTATCATATTTCGACGAAAAGATCGGCAGATTCAGCGCATCGGCAAGCAGCTTGACCTCGCGGCTGGTGCCGAATCCGCCGGTGATGAGGACGCCCGCACCGTGTTGCAGGGCAAGCCGATGCGCATTCTCCCGGTTGCCGACAATAAGCAGGCTACCGGCATCAATGTAGCGCGCCATCGCGTCGAGCTTCATCGCCCCGATGACATATTTATTCAACGTCTTCTCGAGCCCTTTGCCACCGCCCAACACATGTCCGCCCAATATGTCAACCACTTCACTGAAGGTCAGGTTATCCGACAGATTGCGCGGCTTTTTCTCGACGCGGACCGTTCCTATCCGCTCCTTTGTAATGACGATGCCGATGCTCTCCGCCTCCTTGACGGCACGGTAAGCGGTTCCCTCGCTCACCGACATCTCCTTCGCTAGCTTGCGCACCGATATTTTCGTTCCTGGCTTCAAGCCTTCGATATGATAGAGCAACTGCTCATACTTCGTAACCGTCCCATCATTCCCTCCCATCTGTTACACCCCCGAACTCCGATCTGTTGTACGCTGTATTTATGATAGCATACCTTCAAAGAACGATGCAAAAAGTCGACTTCCGCGCTTTCATCCCTTATCATGTAAGGAAACTCTCTTATCATCCGCGCTGCTGTGCCTGCAGAGGACTGTAAAGTGGGACATCATTTTTAGGCGGGAATTCGATTATAACAGCAGATTCCTTCCCGAAGCTTTGCACGAAAAGCGATGAAAAAAACATTGCGCTCGCCATTAGGGCTAACAAGGGGAAAATCTCCTCCATACTGTCATACTGTTAATACTCCGCTTGGACCGAAATACGTGGCTCTTTTTCTGTGTGGCAAACTGTATATTGAACAATTGTTAATTATAAATGAAAAAAAGTGCATGACGGAGCCGCCCGAATTGGAGAAAATTAGAGGGATGTTGATGGAATGTGATTACTTGGTTTTGTTGCCTTCCTAGCGATATTTGATAGGCTGTTCCGTTAGCTGTTCCGTTAAAGGTGAGGGGTGCATTAGATGCATTGGTTAATACGTTTATACGTACTAACCAATGCACGCCTGTTGATTAACCAGATAACGGTAATTATAATTTAATAAATTGGGAAATCCAATTCCTGAATACTGAAGGCTACGATTTAAAGTACATATCCTTTCTCTTTCAATTTATCTTTTATAAATCTCACAGTCTCAGGAGCTTCTTTCTCAATAGAATCACGATAATAACTTGATGGATATTTCTCATTCCCCATGGAAACCATAGATTTAAAAACCTCTGCAAAAAATTCTTGTGGATTCGTTTTTGCATAGTTGGCATACGTATTTATTTCTGTAATATTATTTTTTTCTTTTTCAAACAGCGCTTTAAACTCTGGAGTGGAAGAAATCCCATTTAGAATTTCTCGATCTATTACATGACCAAATTCATGATGTAATGTACGTAATGTACTTTGGTGTTCATCCAACTGGCTCAGCAAATCTTGATGGGTAGGGATTATCCTCATGTAGGGATTATCACCATTTTCTGGAAAATTTGTAATCCCATCTATCTCTATATTCCTACCAATAGGCACACTTTGAAAAGTAATCCCCGCGCATAGTCTTAATTTTAACAACATATCTCTTAATAAATTATTTGGTATATACTCATTAGTTACTAAATCAAGCATTGCACTTTGAGAATTTTCTATTGCCAACGATACATTAGGACCTGAAAACATAAACCTGCACTGAGCTTTCAAACTCTCTATATCCTTTTCATCAAATCCCTTAGAACGCAATATATTGGATATTGATTTGTTTAAAATGAGCGACTGTGCATCACCTTCTATCAGAATATCATCCTTCGGGACAACAAGCGCTTTCAATTTTAATACTTGCTTTCCAATAACCGTTCCCGCCTGATCAGTTAACTTCATTCCATAATCTAAAGGGAAAATGGTTTGACCGTTTCCTAAATGCGCAAGATAAGTACCAGCCGGAACCTCTAACTCTATTAAAATTCGCTTTTGTGTAAAGAAAGCATTTACTGTGGAATATGGTTCGGATGTTACTAAATTTCCTGCTCGAAAATCTGAAAAGGATCCCATTTTTAAACATTCTATAATTGTATTTATTTTTTTCTCATCTAAATTTAGAAATCCATCTTCTATATCTGGATTCGATGCAAAACCAATATCGGTTGCACTAAAGCTAGTGTATATAGTTTGGGTTTGAGGTGTTTTATTTTCTTCTACTTTAATTAATTTATTCATTTCTTCTATTTCATTCACTTGCTTCACTAATTTAGGATCTGCTCCAGGTTGTTGCGCTAAAAATTGAAGTGCTTGAATATGACCTCGGAATTCAACTAGTAATTTATTTGTTTCATTTGCGTCCTTCTTATAGCTATTAATCATATCCTTTTGACTATTGGTAAAGCTTTTCGTCCAAATTTCGTATCTTTCTTGGCTATAAGCTTCTGCCTTTGCTTTATCCGCTGGGCTATAATGAGTCATAAAATTAGGACTCGTTGTGTCAGCAGCATACGTTATTTCGTTTAATCCTAAGATACTAGTCCCGATAACAAAACTGAAAATTAACACCACCAACTTTTTCTTTTTTTTCATTCTCATCGCTCCCCTGTGTAATCACTTGTTGAAATTAGGTTTGCACTCGCCCCTAATCTCGTATCCATACCTTGTGAATTCCAAGAAGCGGTAGCTTCTTGTACATTCTATATCGGCAAACTGTCTCTTCTTTGTGACAAATGTTACGAAATAAATGAAAAAAAGTGCGTGGCGGAACCATTCGAATTGGAGATCAATTAAAATACATGCGCAAATCCATTGATGGGCTGGCCGCTATGGTACAGGAACAATTTGCGCTCAATCCGTTTTCCTCGGCGCTGTTCGTGTTTTGTAATCGCAGACGGGACAAGCTCAATTCTGCATTGGGATCATGCTGGCTTCTGCTCTACTACCGCAGGCTCGAGCGCGGCTCGTTTCAGTGGCCGCTGGCGGCACAGCTCTACTATGTCTGACGCAGCGTGAGCTGCGCTGGCTGCTCGACGGCCTGATGCTTACCCAGCGCTCAGGTCTCGCCGGAAGTGGCGATCTACACATGGGCAGCAGGATTTTTCCGCCCTCCTGACGAATCTCTCTTTATGAAAAGGAATCGGAATCCCTCACCCTGGAACAACTCCAGCAGCAACATGCCAGGCTGAACAACAAAATACCGAACTGACGGCCAAACTCAATTGGTACGAGGAACAGCTCCGGCTTGCACAGCAGAAGCGCTTCGGGGCTTCTAGCGAGAAGATATCCGGAACGGTGATCGCTGCACGAGATGACCACGCAGACCCGTCGCTAAATAGCGGTGGTTCGCCTCAGGTCAAGGTAGTGCAGCATGATATGTCACTTGTCTGACGTGTAGCTGTTCAAAAATAGAGGCAAAGGTGGAAATATTTCATGAAGTATTTTGTGGTGGATGCATTCGCAGAGAAAGTTTTCGAGGGAAATCCAGCAGGAATCTGTATTATGGATGCTTGGCTTCCCGATGATATCATGCAAAAAATTGCAATTGAAAATAACCTTTCTGAAACAGCATTTGCTGTAAAAGAAGGAGATGGTTATCGGCTAAGATGGTTCACCCCAGGTAATGAGATTGATCTCTGCGGGCATGCAACCTTGGCAACCGCTTATGTTATTGCCAACTACTATGAATTAAATGTTGAGAGAATCAAGTTTCAGACACGAAGCGGAGAACTTGTTGTTGTAAAGAAAGGTGAGCTGTATGAAATGGATTTCCCAAGCAGAATGCCTGATGTTTTTCCACTTTCAGAACAAATGGTCGAAGCACTTGGTGTACGGCCTGTTGAGACCTATTTAGGCAGAGACTTAATGTTCGTACTCGAAAAAGAACAAGATGTATATAATGCTTCACCTGACTTTTCAAAGTTGGTAAACCTGCCGGATGGACTGGGCGTTTCGATCACAGCAAAAAGCGAAAAATATGATTTTGCTTCAAGAAGTTTCTTCCCTAAGCTAAATGTAAATGAGGACCCTGTATGTGGATCAGCGCATTGCAATTTTATAACTTAGCGCCTTATATCCCCCTAGCTTTAGCTAGGGGGATATAAGGCGCTTCGGATGCGAGGTGGCTTTAGCTGCCTTAAGCATTCG
>NZ_BALG01000014.1 GCF_000315235.1 Paenibacillus popilliae ATCC 14706
GCGTATAGTGGCAAGTTTAATGTTCGCATACCGAAGACTCTTCATCGCCAACTCGCGGAGCAGTCGGAGCGCGAAGGCGTATCGTTAAATCAATATGTGCTGTACAAATTGAGTCGCTGATTATTCAGCGGCTTTTATTTTTCGACAAAGGATGATTCAGTGAATATTACTTACGGGGACATTATACAACTGGGGCGACACCGCCTAGTGTGTGGTGATAGCACAATCACAGAGGATATAGACAAGCTTATGGAGGGGCGTAAAGCGGACATGTGTTTTACCGATCCGCCTTACACAGCTTTTGGTAGCAGCACAGGATTAAAAAATGTGGTAGACACAAAAATGATAGAGCCGTTTTTGCGCGCGACACTGAGCAATTTAAAGGACGCAGTCAAAGAGTTTGGACACCTCTACATCACGTGCGACTATCGCACATACCATGCATGGCGCAACTGGGCTGACAAGATATATCTGCCGTTAAAAAATATAATTGTATGGGTTAAGGCAGAGGGTGGAGGGTTTGGCTCCAATTACACCAACTGCCATGAGTTTATTATGTTTTATCATAGGGAGCCGGATGCAAACAAAATTGCATCTCATGCACGGCGAAATGGTATCAAAACCATTTTAGGCAAAGGAAACGTATGGCGGTTTAATAAAGTTTGCCGGAAATTGAGCGAGAAACTCCACAACGCCGAAAAGCCGCTACAGATGGTAGTGGGGGCTATCCAAAACTCTAGCGAGCCAGGCGATGTGGTGATTGATTTTTTTGGCGGGTCGGGCACAACATTAATAGCCTGTGAGCAGACGGATCGTACCTGCTACATGATGGAGATTGACCCGGATTATTGCCAGACTATCATTGAGCGCTGGGAAAAAGAGACCGGAGGTAAGGCAAGGATTATAAGTCGTTGACAGTATGCGGCAGGATAATGTAAAGGTTGTGTTGGGGAGATTGGGACGGCGTAAGCCAAAGGGAGATAAAAAGCATGGCACTAAAAAAATTCTGCCGCAAGACAGGATGTAACAATCTAACCACTGATATATATTGCGAAGCCCATAAGGTGAGTAGATATAGCTATGACAAGCATCGAGAATCGGCAGCCAAGCGTGGATATGACCATAGATGGCGTAAGGGACGATTGAAGTTCCTACAGAAGCATCCACTGTGCAAACATTGCTTTGATGCTGGCAAGCTCACAGGGGCAACAGTAGTTGACCATATTTTACCGCACAAAGGAGATAGGAAACTATTTTGGAACCGCAAGAACTGGCAAGGTCTTTGCGATTCGTGCCACAGCGTGAAGACAGCCAAGGAGGACGGGGGATTCGGTAATGGATTACACAACGATTGCAATTAAGATTGCCTTAGTGATCCTAATAGTAATCAATGCTCGCTATTTGGAAAGGCAAATAGATTCTCGCAATTATGGATAGGCAGCTAGAACAACAGTAATCACAGCTTTGCTCATAGCATCATTCATAATCTAAGAGGCCATAGCGCTCTTGAAGTGTTGTACCCTCCCTGAGCGTGTCCACGCCCTGAAAAGGGGGAGGGGGTAAAATCCTTGGGGTCCTTTTGGCTATAGACCGCGCGGGAGATTATTCGCGCAAAAATTCGTTTTATGAAATTTCGGGAGGTGAACCCTTGTGGGACGGAACTCCAAGCCGATTGGTTTGCACCTCGCAGAGGGGAATCCGAACCGACTTACGAAAGAGCAAATTAAGCAGCGTCAGGAGGCAGAAATTAAACTCGGAAAAAGTGAACTCGACAAGCTGAAACCCCCGCCGTTCATAAAGAACGACGTAAATGCATATTCTTGCTGGAAGCATTACATGAAAGAGTATAAGGAAGCTGCAAAGCAGGGTATTGACCTTCTCACGACATCGGACGTGGGGCTATTGGCGATGTATTGTAAGACTTATTCAGAGTACGAAAATCTACTCAATCAATATCAAAAACTTGAAAGAATAGCAATCAATCAGGATGTTTTTAAGGAATATATGGAAGGGATTCTAAAAATCGATACGGCGATCAACAAGAAAATGGACATGCTCCTCAAAATGCAAGATCGTTTATTTTTGAACCCTCTTGCTAAAGTCAAGAATGTGCCGAAGCCGAAGGAAAAAGAAAAGCCGCCAAGCAAATTTGGTAAGTTTGGGGGCGGGCGTGGTGTCTAGCTCGCAGGTTTATCCGTATAATTCTGTCACTGAGTTAGACCGGGTGACGGCATACGCCAAAGAAGTTGTTTCGGGTAGGATCGTAGCTGGCGAAACGCAGCGGCAGGCATGTTACCGGCATTTAAGAGACTTGGAACGGCAAGGATCAAAGGAATTTCCGTACGTTTTCGATCCGGTCAAAGCTCATGAAATTATAGAATTTGCTGAGTCTTTGACGCTTGCGGAGGGTGAAGAGCCAGAACCGTTGAGATTGTGGGGCTTCCAGGACTTCATTTTCGGTAGTTGGAATGGCTGGTTGAATGAAGATGGATACCGACGTTTCAGAACCAGTTACGTCCAAGTAGCTCGACAAAACGGTAAATCTCTAGGGAATGCTGTCCCGGCGCTATATTACGGCAATTTTGATGGGTATAACTATCCTCAAATATATTGCGCTGCGACAAAAGAGGATCAAGCGCGCATCGTGCTGAAGGAATGTCTGAAATTCATTAACGCCGATCCTGAATTAGGCGGAACGAAGTATGAAGAAGGCTTATTCACTTCAAAAGAGTATAAAAGCACGATTCTTTGCAATATAACTCGCGGTGAGATAAAAGCAATCGGGCGTGACACGGATACTATCGACGGATTTCGCCCGTATTTTGCTTCTGTCGATGAATATCACAAGCACAAAACCAATCAAATGTACAAGCTGCTGACAGGTGGGCAGCGTAAACTTAAGCAGTGCCTTACTTCGATTATTACTACGGCTGGATTCGATCTGAACCTTCCATGTTATGAAGAATATGAGTACGGCAAAATGATACTCGCTGAATTGCATGAAGATGAAACACACTTTGTATTCATTTGCGAACTTGATAAAGGCGATGACATTTGGAACGAGGAAAACTGGCCGAAGGCTAACCCTTTATGGACAGAAGAAACCTTGACGAGCTTAAGGACGGATGCGATTAAGGCGAAGAAGAAGCAAGGAGCCGACCTTCGAGATTTCATGACCAAAGGTCTGAATATCTGGGTACAATTCGCAGACGATCAGTACATGAACATGGAGCATTGGAAAGCTTGTGGATCCGATACAACTATCGAAGTTATGGAAGGGCGCGAGTGTTATTTAGGATTGGATCTTTCATCTGGAGGCGACTTGACTTCTGGCGCACTGGAATTTCCATTTGATGAGAACGGAATAAGGAAATATTACATTCATTCACACAGCTTTATGCCGGTCGCACGGGTAGCGGAACATATCCAAACAGACAACGCGCCATATGATATGTGGATTAGGGACGGACTTATTACCGTCACTGAAACGCTTGGCGGTGTAAAAACGGATTACAAGTACATCATAACCTACTATCGTGATCTTATTAAAAAATACAATCTCAAATTAAAAGGCATCGCATATGACCCTCATAATGCAGATGCTTTTTTGCATGATCTCGAAGAATTTGGTGTAGATTGCGTTGAGATTGTGCAGAGCGCACGCAGTCTTAATGATGCTACTGTGGATTTCCAACTAGAGGTTGAAGCTGGAAACATTATTTATGACAAGCGGAACAAGTTACTGACGTGGAGCATGACAAACGCGAAGAAGGTCAGTAATAGTTTTGGGGAAATAAAGATAGACAAAGATCCCAAAGCAAAAACAAAACGTATTGACCCTATTGACGCAGTGATCGATAGCCATAAATTAACTTTGTCACTGGTTGCGAAATCAAATAGATCAATATTTGAAGAAAGGGGGCCGCGCTCGCTATGAAAAAGGTGAAAGTTAGAGAGGACACAATCAAGGAAGCTTTCTTAATTGTTGGATTCTTGGGTTTTAGTTGTGGAGTATGGATGATCTATCCGCCTGCCTCTCTTATAATCGGTGGAGCCTTAATGATGTGGCTTGGATATCCATCGAGGACAAGGAGGGAAGGATAGTTGGGAATTTTAACAAACCTTGTTTCCCGAAAAGGGGAGTATTCTTTTGACGACTTTACAAATGACATCAGAAAGCGATTATATGGAGGGAAAAATGCAACAGGTGTTGATGTCAATGAAGACACGGCGTTACGTTTCATAACTGTTTTCAGTTGTGTGCGTGTTCTGGCCGAAGGAGTGGGATCGCTGCCACTCTTTGTCTATAAGAAACGAAGAGGTGGAGGTAAGGACAAGGCCGATGACCATCCAGTTTATAACTTGTTGCATGATTTGCCAAACGATGAAATGACCTCCCAGAGTTGGCGCGAGGCCATGATAGGACACCTTGCAACATCGGGAAATTGTTACTCAATATTGACGAGAAATCAACGCGGTCAAGTGCAGGATATATATCCTGTCAGTTGGATGGATTGCAGGCCTGAAAGGAATAAGTATACCTCTAAGATTGAATATCACATAAACGACCGTGGGAAGTCTGAGGTTTTCCCAGCAGAACGGGTATTTCATACCCCGGGTTTTGGATTCGATGGAATACAAGGATACTCACCAATAAGAATGGCTACTGAAGCAGTAGGTATAGGAATGGCTTCGTCGGAATTTACTGCCCATTTTTACAAAAATGGTATGAATATAGGCGGAGTCTTAGAGCATCCGCAAGCACTATCAGATGCGGCCTATGCTCGATTGCAGGAGTGGGTAAATGAGAAAGGTGTAGGCTTAGGAAACTCATGGAAGCCATTTATCTTAGAGGAAGGGATGAAATTCGCCCGGATTCCAATGCCGTTTGTGGATGCTCAGTTTATTGAAACCCGCAAACTCAACCGTGACGAAATATGCGGGTTGTTCCGTGTACCTCCGCATATGGTAGCTAACCTTGAACGAAGCACGAATAACAACATTGAACATCAAGGGATTGAATTTGTCATGCATACCTTGATGCCTTATTTGACACGTATCGAGCAAACGGCCAACTGGAAGTTATTCACGGAAGCAGAAAGAGAAGCGGGGTATTATGTTAAGTTCAACGTGGACGGGTTGCTTCGTGGGGATTACAAGAGCCGACAAGAGGGCCTCGCAATTCAACGACAAAATGGAGCTCTTAACGCTGATGAATGGCGTGAAATTGAAGACAGAAACCCTATCGAAAATGGCACGGGGAAACTTTATTACGTAAATAGTGCCGCAATTCCTTTAGGAACTACCGATCAGACTTCGGGAGGAGGTGAATAAATTGGCAAAGGTTAGCATAAAGGGTGTTATTGTATCCAACGATGAATATGAAATATATGATTGGTTTGGTATTGAAGCTGTTTGTCCTAACAAAGTCATGGAGCAAATTGAAGCAGCAAATGGAGAACCTCTTGAGGTTGACATTAACTCTGGTGGTGGTGATGTATGCGCAGGATCAGAGATTTACACGGCCCTGAAAGAGTACAGAGGTGATGTCACGACAAGAATTGTCGGGTTAGCTGCTAGCGCCGCTTCTGTTGCTGCAATGGCTGGCAAAAAGGTTGTTATCTCTCCAACGGCGCAAATGATGATTCATAATGTTTGGTCGTGGTCGCGGGGTGACTACAGGGATCATCGCCATGAGTCTGGGGTGCTGGAGAATTGCAACAAGTCCATAGCTAACGCTTATATTCTGAAGAGCGGGATGCAACAGGACGAAGTGCTGGCATTAATGGACGAGGAAACTTGGTTTACAGCACAACAGGCGCTTGAAAAAGGGTTGGTTGATGAAATCATGTTCGAAGACAACAGCACCCCTAAATTGGTGGCAAGTGTATACCATACGCCAATGCTACCGAATTCCGTTATTGATAAGGTTAGAAATGAGCTTATAAAAAATAGGCAATCAAAAAACGAACAGCCACAAGAAACAGAGCGGTCCGCAAAGGTTCCGCTTTCTTTATTGCAAAAAAAATTATCTCTACAAGGGAGAATGATGAATCGATGAAAAAACAACCACGTTTCACACTTAATTTGCAGCTATTTGCTGGTGAGTCGTTAGCTGAACTTATGCAAGCACGAGCAAACATCTACGATCAACAAAAAGCGATTTTAGACACGGCAGAAAGTGAGGGTCGTGGTCTGACGCAAGAAGAAGAAAGCCAGTTTCAAGCACTTGAAAATCAATTTAATGAAGCAGATCGAAAAGTAAAAGAGGCTGAAGCAAGAGAAGAGCGCGCTGCAGCCATGACAGCAAGAGGAGAGGAATTGAATAGCGTTCAAAATACGCCATTCCGCCCCTCCGCCGTAGGCGGTGCGCCAGTACAGATCGCGCCTAAAGATGATGGTGGGTTTAAAAATCTCGGTGAATTAGTACACGCTGTCCGATTTGGGGATCCGAAAGGGCGTCTTGGCGAGTTGCCGGTAGGCCAGGGACAAGGCGGAGGCTACGGCGTGCCAGAAGCATTTCATGGTCAGTTACTGCCAAGTTCGACGCGAAACGAATGGAGCCACGGGGATGGAGCTAGCGGTGGTTATGCTGTTCCGGAGCAATTCAAGTCGGATATTCTATCGCTCCGTCCTGAGTCGGCAATTGTCCGCTCCAGGGCTAATGTACTACCTGCTGGTGATCCTCCTGACGCAAAAATCACTATGCCGGCGCTCGATCAAGGGAGCAAAGGTGTATATGGTGGAGTGGAAGTGGCGTGGATTGAAGAAGGAGCGAATAAGCCTGAAACGGATGCAAAATTGAGAGAGGTTACATTGCAACCACACGAAGTAGCTGCAACAACAGTTATCACGGATAAATTGTTACGTAACTGGGCAGCGGCTAATACGTTCATTAGCAATTTACTACAGAGTGCAATGCTGGCAGCGGAAGACATTGCTTTCTTAACTGGAACAGGGGCAGGCAAACCTACAGGCATTTTGGGAGCCGCCGGCGCCCTTGTTGTCAACCGTGAAACTGCAGAACAGATTTCGTATTTGGATACGCTAAAAATGCGAGCGTCATTGCTTCCTGAGTCCGTGGCGGGCGCGGTTTGGGTGGCCAATCTATCTACATTACCTCAAATTGCAACATTAAAGGATCCTGCTGGGAATTATATCTTCATTCAAGGTGACGCTACAAAAGGCATCCCTTCAACTCTTGGAGGAATGCCAATAATGTTTACTGGAAAAATTCCAACATTAGGTAAAAAAGGCGATTTGATGTTGCTTGATCTATCTTACTACCTGATCAAGGATGGATCCGGCCCATTCATTGCCGCATCCGAGCACGTTTTATTTAGACAAAATAAGACGGTAATCAAGGTGTTCTGGAATGTGGATGGTAAGCCATGGGTAATTGAGCCACTGGCGCTTGAAGACGGCGCAACAAAGGTTACTCCGTATGTAATTTTGAGCATTCCGAAACTTTAATAATCTCAAGATTAGGCCCAAAAAATTGATTATTCGGGCCTTATTCCTTTGAAAATGGGGTGATATTTTGGCACAAATGGCGAAATGCCAAGTGATTTCAGCATTTGTTGATCGATTTACGGGAGAAGAAGTACAGCCTGGGACGACATTTGAGGCAACGCCTCAGCGAGCGCAACGACTATCGGCGGCGAATGTGATTGGCGAACAAGAGATAGGCGAGGAAAATGCAGAAGTTCCAGAGACAAACGTCGCCGCTGAAGAGGGAAGTACCAAGAAAAACAAAAGCAAGAAACAGCAAACTGCGGAACCTAGCGCTAAACCTGGCGGTGATGAGGATGTTGGCGAGTCTAAAGAAAGCTAAGGGGTTTTTGGGCATATCTGAAGAAGACGTATCTCAGGATATTGAACTACTCGCAGTGCTGAAAGCGGCATCGACAGCCATTGAACAGAGGACCAAACGGAGTTATGAATACAAGTTATATCAACAGACGTTGAACGGTTCGGGAACGCAGTTTCTCCAACTGCGAAATTACCCCATCCATTCCGTCCCTTTGCTTAAAGTGGAGGGGATAGAACAGGGGATCGAATCGTTCACAATCGAATCAGAAAACGGCATGTTATTCAAGCGTTCGGGATGGCCACGAGGCTCCCGGAATATTGAGGTAGAGTACACCGCAGGGTACATTTTGCCAAGCGATGAGACGGGTGCAGAGCCTGCAACGCTCCCAGAAGACATACAACTTGCTTGTATTTTGTACGCCTGGATAATGCTCCGGGATCCTGTCGTGCGATCGGAGCGGGTGGGCAATATCAATGTGACGTATGCAGATTTTGACGCCGACGGGCGTTTGCCGGGACCAGTAGCCGCATTAGTCGCTCCATATGTGGGGCGGTGGGTCTGATGGGCCGGAAACGGACGCGCTACAGGCGCGCTAACGTTGAGGTGACGCAAAGCATGGATTCCGCCGAGTTAATCACTCGGCTCCTGCCGCTGAGGCATAAGGAGATCCACATCGGGATGCAAGGCGACGAGGAGCTAGCGCTCGTCGCGGGCGTTCACGAGTACGGCTCCGCAAAAATGAATATCCCGGCGCGCTCTATTATTGGCGCTGGGAAGAAGAAGGCGCAGGCGGCCATCGGCAAACTAGTGCGGGCTGGCGTCACGCAGATCGCGCTCGGCCGAAAGGGTGCCCAGTCGCTGCAAACAGAAATTGGGGAACTGGGGCTTGACAGGATGTTGAAAAACTTTGACCGCATCAAGCAACCGGCACTATCCCCGATTTACGCGCGCCGCAAGAGTGGAAATAAGCTGCTGATTGCTGACGAGGACTTACGTAACGCATTGACATATACAATCGTGAGCAAAGAGGGGAGATGACCATGCGTTTTAATTTGGGTCGCATCGTGCGCAAATACGCGGTACCGTATACGCTGATTCGGCAGGGAGAGGGGCATTACGACTCGGTCGGAGTATATCACGATTCCGAGTCGATACAGACGGTGCTGCATGGGTCTATACAGCCGCTGGGCGATCGCCTGCTGCAACTCGACGGCGGGCGGTACAGCGAGGATGACCGGCAGCTATTTACCACGTATCGGCACCAAAACGGCGACATCATCGAACATCAGGGTCGACAGTACACGGTGGATGCGGATGACAATTGGACGGCCTACAGTGATGTTAACGAGTACCGACTAAAACGGGTGAGCACGCATGATCCCGTTTGAGCAAATACGCCAGGTGATGGTGGAGGGACTAACCGCTCATCTGGGCGTGCCGGTCATCGAGATAGATGGCAAGGGCAAGGTGCCGCCGTATCCGTTTATGACCTACCATTTTGTTGACGAGGGCAGCCCAAGCGGGCATATGGCCGTGCAAGTGGTCGGGGACAAGCTGATCCAGTCCGGCACGGTATCGCTCAGTGTATCGTTTCAGAGTTACGCCCGGAGTCGTTTGGAGAGCGTCAATCAGGCTAACCGGGCGCGGGATTGGTTTGAGACGGACGGGCATTGGCTACTCAAGGATAAGGCTGGCACGGTTGTGGTCGAGGTCGGGTCATCTCAAAATCATGACCTGCGGATCGGCAATGAGTGGGAGCGCCGGAACGGTTTTGAGGTCGAGTTGCGGACGACAAACATGATCGAGCAAGATTTACAGCCGATAGATACGGCTGATGTGAGAGGAGATGGAACCGATGGCGAAAGACGTAAAAGTAATCATCGACATTGAGCGCCCAACGCCGAAATTAGGCTTCGGCAAGCCGCTGATTTTGGGCGAGAGTGCGACGGGGGCGGCCTACAAGACCTATGCTGACCTGGCGGGCGTCAAGGCGGACTATCCCGAGACGACGGAGGTCTATAAGGCGGCGTTTGCATTGCTCAATCAAGGAGATAACTCGCCGGCCGAGATTGCGGTCATGTGCCGGAAAACTGAGGGAAAGGGACAAAAGCTGTCAGAGGTACTTACGGAGGCATTTACAAAGGATTGGTATTTCCTAGTTTCCACGTGTCATGACCTTGAAACGGTTGGCAAGATTGCGGTCGCTGTCGAACAGGACAATTCACGCCAGTTTTTCACACGCTCCAATGATCTGGCGGGTGTCAATATGTTGCGCGGCGCGGGATACAGCCGGACGACGATCATCTATCATAAGGACATCGGCAACTATCCGGAGGCCGCCTGGGTAGGCCGGACGGGGTCGGCCGCCGTCGGAACTGCGACGTGGAAATTTAAGACGTTGACCGGCATTACGCCGCTGCCGCTCTCAAATACCGAGCTCGCGGCCGTACACACTGCAGGGGCTAACGCATATGTAACCAAGGCTGGCGACAACGTAACCAGCGAAGGTAAGACGCTGTCCGGTGAGTATATCGACATTATCCATGCCAAGGATTACGTCAAATTTAGCATTGAACATGGCGTGCAAAAGCTGCTCAACTCAGCGCCCAAAGTACGGTATGACGACACCGGGATTGCTCAAATCGAGAGTGTCGTCCGGACGGCGCTGCAGCGGGCGTTTAATCAGGGCATCATCGCGACAGATTCGGATGGCCAACCGCTATTTGGCACTATTTTTAAGGCACGCGCGCAGGTCGATCCGGCCGATAGAGCTACTCGCAAGTATAGCGGCGGCGAATTTTGGTTTGAACTGGCTGGAGCTATCCACGAGACGACGATCCGTGGCCAAATTAGACTATAAGGGAGGGGTATAGATGGCACAAACAACAACCTTTGACGCTAAGTCAGTCACCGTGACGGTTGACGGCGTTTACTTGACTGGTTTTTCCGAGTCGATGGTCGAAATAGAAAAGGACGAAGACAACTATGAGGTTAAGGTCGGCGCACAAGGCGACACCGTCCGTACCAAGGTCAACAATCCGCTGGGGACGATCACCGTCACGCTGCTGCAGACCAGCCCACAGGTAGCCTATTTGGACAAACTGGCCAATACGGGGCAACTTGTCCCGATTTCGGTCATTAACGCTGGGCCGCCGAAAGAGTCTGTCACCGTGACAGAGGCCTTTATCAAAAAGCCAGCGTCCCGGTCATACGGGAGCGAAGCAGAGGATCGAGAATACGAGTTTCAATGTTTGGACATGCGTTTTGATTAAATTAAAATACACGAAAAGGACTGATTATAATGGCAAATATGGCAAATTTCAAACAAAAAAAGTTCATGAGCAAGTCGGGCAAGGAGTATGTGTTCCAGCATCCAGGAGTGCGCGCTGCCACCAAGATTACAGACCGCGTCAAAAACAAGCACGGGATTCCGTCGGATGAGCGATTGGCTGAGGAAATGCTACAGCACGTTGTTGTAGAGCCAAAGTTGCGTATTGATGACTTTGCATCCTACCGGGAGCTGGGTGAGGTTGTCGGGGCGGCGTTTGCTTTTGTCACCGGCCAGGATGAGGATGACGCAGATGGCGATCAGCAAGCATGAGGCCAAAGAGCGAGCGCGGCGCAATTGGGCGCAATGGCGTTTGCTCCTTAGCGACATATCCATTACGTATAGTGACCTTAACCTGATGGATGACGACGACATCATGGAGGCCAATGCGGCGCTGGATATTCATATGGAAGTTTTAAAAAAGCCAGAAAAGTGAAAATAGGCGTCCTTTACGGGGCGTCTATTTGTTTTTGGGGGGTGTGGCGGGTGGCAGGCGGCATAATCGACAATCTGATGTATGCCATTGGTTTTAGAGTCAACACCAGGGGTTTGCGGGGTGCAAATAGCCAGATAGCTACATTGACCAAAAGTGTGATTGGCCTTGGGTTGGCCGCATCCACGGCGGCGATCGGTATCGGTGTAGCAGCCATATCGGCCGCCTCAAACTTCGAGCAATCAATGGCTGATGTACAAGGGGCAACTGGTGCGACGGCCGAGCAGATGGAGGCTACGCGAGAAATCGCTAAAAGTCTGTACTCGCAAAACTTTGGGAAGGACTGGCAGGACTTAGGGAGCGCCATATCAACCGTCCAACAAGTGACGGGGCAAACTGGTACAGAGCTGGAGAAGACGACGCACAAGGCCTTTTTGTTGAGGGATCAATTCGGTTTTGAGATCCCGGAGTCCATTAAGTCCGTGGATACAATGATGCGCCAGTTTGGCATCACGTCTGACCAGGCGTATGACCTATTGGCCCAGGGCGCACAAAAAGGGTTAAACAAGTCTGACGAGCTGCTAGATACGGCCAATGAGTATGCTAACCAATTTAAGGCGCTTGGTTTTAATGCCGAAGAAATGTTCGACATGTTTGCAGCCGGATCTGAAAAGGGCGTTTTCCAATTGGATAAGGTAGGGGATGCGGTCAAAGAATTTAATATCAGGGCAAAGGACGGAAGTAAGTCAACTACCCAAGCCTTTGAAGGTCTTGGCCTAAATGCCGAAGCCATGATGCAGACCTTCGCCGGTGGCGGCCCCGAAGCTAAGGCGGCATTTAGCCAAATCATACAAATGATTGCTGATGTTGAGGATCCGGTCAAAAAGAATGAAATTGGCGTCGCGCTGCTTGGAACGCAATTCGAGGATCTTGAGACAGTCGTTGTCGAGAGTATGGGCGAGGTCGCGAGTCAATTTAAAGCGACGGGTTTAACCATGTCGGAACTCAATAAAATAAAGTTTAACGCGCCGGGCGAAGCCTTTTTGATTTTCGGGCGGCAAATAGAAACCGGCATCCTTATCCCGATAGGCGAAAAGCTTTTGCCATACCTGACCCAATTTTCTCAATGGTTGTCTGATCACAAGCCGCAAATCGTGGCTCTGGGGCAGACGATTGGAGATTATATCGGCCAGGCATTAACGACGATTGCCGAAAAGGCGCAGGAAGTTTACTCCTTCATTTCGGATAATTGGGGGACAATCAAGGAAACGGTTATCGGGTTAGGGACGGCGATCATCGCACTGAAAGCATCTTTTGCAGCAATGACAATAGTCGGAACCATAACCAGGCTATTCCGGGCATATCGTGCGGGTACGCTACTTGCCACTGCGGCGCAAATGGGGCTAAACTTAGCGATGCTGGCTAACCCAATGACATGGATCGCTATAGGAATTGCCGCAGTTATCGCAGGCATTGTGTTACTGATACGCAATTGGGATACAGTTAAGGCAGCGATAGCACGGTTTTGGAATTGGACAAAGGCTGTGTTTGGTCGGATAGGCGCTTGGTTTAGTCAACGGTTTACCGAGGCAGTCAACGGTATAAAATCAGCGTGGTCGACTGTCATTTCTTGGTTCGGCAGCTTGTGGGAAGGCATAAAAAATGTCTTTATGGCGGTA
>NZ_BALG01000013.1 GCF_000315235.1 Paenibacillus popilliae ATCC 14706
GGATTTACTCATTCTGGATGAGGTTGGATACGTACCGTTCAGCCAAACCGGTTCGGAATTGCTATTTAACGTGATTGCCGATTGTTACGAAAGGCAAAGTGTCATTGTGACGTCCAACTTGGAATTTGGCCAATGGACCTCCATCTTTGGGGACACCAAGCTAACGTCTGCGCTGGTGGATCGTTTGGTGCACCATGCTCATATTCTCTCCTTTACGGGCGAGAGTTTTCGCTTCAAGCAAGCGATGGAACGGATTCCTTTTTAAGCTTTGGAGGGTTGGCAGGTGCCTCG
>NZ_BALG01000012.1 GCF_000315235.1 Paenibacillus popilliae ATCC 14706
GGTTCGTTTGTAAGGGTACAAACATTTTACCGAGTTGGCGGCTTTTTTTCTATTCTTAAATTGTATTTTGTTGGTTAATCAACAGGCCTGATCTTTCAGTATATTTTAAGTCTTTTTTCAGCAAATCAAATTTAGCAATGTTATCAGCACCATTACCCGTCCTCTTAGATACCTTCCCGGCGCTAGTGCTTTTTCCGGAGTTTTTCACAACGTTTTTTGCAGCGTTATTTACAGCACTTTTCGCAGTGTTTTTCGCAACGTTTTTCGCAGTATTTTTTGCAACGTATTTTGTAACACCTTGTACTTGTTTTTTGCAAGTGAAAAATGCTCAATTTTGCAGCCAAAAGTACCGAGGCACCTGCCAACCCTCCAAAGCTTAAAAAGGAATCCGTTCCAT
>NZ_BALG01000011.1 GCF_000315235.1 Paenibacillus popilliae ATCC 14706
ACCGACTCTATACCATCGTTGAGATACCTGTCAACTGTTCTATCCGTTACCTTGTTCCACCTGATCAATGTCTGCTGCCGTGAATGCTTCTTTAAATACCGGAATTCTGTGATTTCCCGTACTTCATCATCCTGAATTAACCTTACCGCCATTTCTATATTTCTAACAATGTACTCTAAGCTATATTTCACTTGCTGCTCTCGCTGCGCGAGAGGCTCTCTGGCGGCCAGCTCTTTCAAAGTCTTAGACATCCTAGGGTAATGGGTCATGAGCCTTTTGACGGCCTGTTTCTCGCCCTCTGTAGCTAGTGGATACCATTCAGCTTGCCCCATGCTCCACCTCCCACGTATCACGCTCCCACGCTCCGCGTCATTTGATTGAGTCGCTATTGGGTTACTCGTCTTCTTTCAGCTCCAATTCAGCGTCCCTTTTAAGTATGTGGCAATCCGGACAAAACAACGCTCGACAGCATGGGCATCGCTCCCAAAGTGATCGACACCCCGGGCATACCCAATGTGTCTTTGCCGTTACCTTCATGGCGTATCCACCCCCCTGATAGAAAATCTTATTTTCACATTCCAGACCCGGTTGATTTATAACTTTACAATCGCAGCCATCCTCACTGGCGTAACTGTATATGTGACTTCAACAGTATGGGCATTTGAATTCATAATCAGATTCTTCTTCCGGATCACAATTTACCGATATTTCTTTAATACCAATCACTTTGTTTACAGGACTGATGCTACACCAGCGATAAGTCTTCCCGCCGATTTCATAAATGCAGTCTGTATCAGGCTCTACTGCTACCTCCATTACTAACTCCATCAAATGATAGTTTCCACCCCAAAAGTGTTCACTGTTGTAGCTCCTTAATTGCCACATCTGTATTCCCCCTTAAATAAATTTGATTTCACCTTGAATGTATCTATCCACACACTCCGCACAAAGTGTGATTTCTCCGGCTGCTCCATCTTCATCAGGGTCATATTGCAAAGCGATTACTTTTTCCTTTACTTTCTCGCATTCGTCGCATTTTTTCATTGATTTTAATTCCATTTCCATCGTTCTACTCTCTCCCTTAGGGCGC
>NZ_BALG01000010.1 GCF_000315235.1 Paenibacillus popilliae ATCC 14706
TATCTTTTTCGACGACACCGTTTCCACTTGCTCCCGGGTCTTTACCGCCATGTCCTGCATCAATCCATACTTTTTTCATTTGTTATTTCCACCTCTCATTGTTTGCTTAAATACTTGGTGCCCGAATACAGCGACAGCGCCGCACAACACACCCTGGATAATTGATGATGGGACAAATCCCAACGTCCAGACGGCCAAAAGCACAGCGGCTGCTGTCACGATATAAACGATAGTCCAGTCCGGCACCCGCGGTGTCTGCTTGAGCATGTACCCAAGCGCCCAGCAGGCGGCTACAACGACAAACAAGACCGGATCAATCATGTTAAAAATCATGCTCCATTCCATAGATAAGTCCCTCCTATTATTTATTTCAGGCCGCCGGAGATAATAAATCCAGCCATCGCCAAAACAAAGGCCCCGGCGATTGTACGCCAGAGCCATTTTTGGTTATCTTCGATTCTATCTAGTCGGTCATGTGCGGATTCGGCGGAATGTAGCGCCGCCGTGGCCGTCTCGCTGGATAGGATGGCCCTATCCAACTTTTCGTCCATGTTATCAACCTTTGTCTCAACTCTCGTGATACGCTGCAGCATCTCCGTTTGTACTCCGTCCATCGCGCTTACCTCCAATCAAATAACCCCCCCTGGGTATCCAGAGGGCATAAAAGTAGCGCCTGCTCTATGGCATGGCGCTTATTCTTTCGGATATTCCTGGCCAGTAATCTTTTCATACTCTTCCGGCGTGATTTCGCCGAATCGATTGGCTTTTGTTTTTACGGCTCCGCATAATCCCTCCGCGTCGATCCACCGGCGTTCAAAAGCAAGTTTCCAGAAATTCATTTAGACTTCCCTCCCTTCAGCGCGATAATTTCAAGTTTGGCCTTGGTCAACTCGGTGCCTAAACCATCAATGACGCTCTGCTGCTGGATATTTTTTAGCTTCATCTGCGCCAGTGCTTGCCCAAACACATCCGCCTGTGACGGCTCGTGCTTTATATAGCTATCAATAACGATGCGTTCATCAATTGGGGCTGTCTTCGGTTTTGAGACGTCGATGTGGTACAAA
>NZ_BALG01000009.1 GCF_000315235.1 Paenibacillus popilliae ATCC 14706
GTTTTTTTGTGCCATTTTACAGAACCCTTCTATTTCAGGGTAAAGAACTACATCCTGCTACTTCGTGCAAGGTGTCATTTTCGTACAAAAGAGCACTCAGTTTGTTATCTGAGCAACCAATAATAGAATTCGGTCCACTTCGTATTGAAGGTAAAAATATTTATGCAATAAAAGTGATAAATATTACAAAGGAGATTTTCTTCAAGCCTCCACAAAATACAGAGTCACTAACCGATTTATTTATTCGTGATCTTTACTTGGCCTGCATCAAACTTCAAGCACGTAAGCTTTACGTTAGCACTACAGAAGATGAGCGAAATGACTTTATTACAGATTTACTTGAAACAAACGGATATCGGATAAAAGACCAAACTCGACGCGGAAGTTCTGCCAGTGGCAAATCATCTGGCGAAATTGATATTTTTGTTGAAAATGATAGAATGCCTTTTACTATTATTGAAGCCCTTAATTTATATAGCTTAAATACTAATTATCTTGATGTTCATCTTGACAAGATATATTCTTACGATACAACAGGAAATGCATTCAATGTATGTTTGTCATATGTCAAAGTTAAAGATTTTGGGTCTTTTTGGGGCAGGTATTGCAACTATGTCAAAACACGTGAATATCCAGTAATGCTTGTCTCTTCAGATACAAATGCTGATAAAGATTATTCATACTCTGATATAAGATTCATGACAACGACGCATAATCGTTCAGGTAAAAATACACACCTTTATCATATGTGCGTAAAAATACAAGACATGTAAACAAATATGGAGCAATCCTCTGTTAATCGTTTTTGGTTTTCTATTTTATTCATATGCAATGTCAGCATTAGCATCAGTTTCGGCTGGGGATTTGTAATTGTGTTCCAAATCTGATTTACAGATTAATGTAAGTAAATCATTATTTATATCCTTGCCCTCAATTGGGAGCGGGGCTGCCGTTGCTATAAGTAGCATTTGCATCATTATCCAGACAGAACACGATTGCTATCCTTAAAGAAATATAGACCGCCGCTTGCTTGGCATGATATGCGCGGCGGCCACCGTTATCAAGTACATAGCCATGTGATTTTGCAAATTCAATCAGATTCACCTGATTAGCTGATTTAATCTGCTCTTTGGTAAACGGGGCATGTTGTGCCATGGGCACATCCCTCCATTTGTTGTTTAGGAAGATGGAAAATCGTATAATATAGTTAGGAATTTGGAAAGGGGCAGATTGGATGTCTTCAGATGTGAACCCAGAAACGGTACATCAGCGTCATGATACCTCCTACCGGTTTTTGCTCTCCAGTAAAAAGCTTTTTGTTGAACTGCTTCGTTCTTTCATAAATAAAGGATGGGTGCAAGCAGTGAACGAGGAACATGTACAGGAGATTCCGCATTCCTTCGTACTACAGGACTTTAAGCGCCAGGAAGCTGATTTGGTCTACCGGGTAAATCTGAACGGCCAAGATGTCGTATTTTATTTGCTCCTGGAGATGCAATCCAGTGTGGATTACCGGATGCCTTATCGGTTACTCTTGTATCAGGTGGAGATTTGGCGCTACTTATTGCAAAATGAAGAGGATGCATTGTCTAACCGGAAAACATTTCAATTGCCACCGATTGTTCCGATTGTGTTGTATAATGGAAAGCAAAAATGGACGGCGGAGTTGGAGTTCCGCAAGCTTCTTGCTAACGATAATCTGTTTGGTTCGGAACTGCTCAATTTTGAATATTTGCTAATTGATGTCGCACGATATACAGAAGAAGAATTATTGTCGTTGTCGAATACGATAGGCTCCGTTTTCCTTTTGGATCAGACAGAAGACCAGGAGCAGTTGTTGAATCGTCTAGGCAAGCTGATGAATACGATTCAGCAGATGCCGACAGACAGTCAACAGAAATTTGTGGCTTGGATGGCAAACATTTTATTGCAGAAATTGCCGGAGAATGAGCCAAGTTTGCACCAGTTTATCCAAAACGTGAAAGGGGATGCTTCATTCATGGGATTAGAAAAAATCTTAGATGATATTGAACGCAGAGGGCAAGACAAAGGCGAACAAATTGGTGAGATAAAAGGCAAGCAAGACGTGGCTAAACAGTTAATTAAAATGGGGATGGATGATTCATCCATTGCCCAAGCTACCGGTTTTTCTGTCCAAACCATTGAAGATTGGCGTAAGCAAGCCTATTGAATTCCGTTCCTTTGGAGCGGTTTTCTTTTTTCATAGGTTAGTGTTCCATTCCTTTGCGTTCTCCCAAACCCTCATTCTGTTGCTCATCTTCAGGGTCATCCATTACTCCTTGCTCCTGTAATTCCTTAAACTCCAGTGTGGAGTTAAGCCTTTGAATTGGCCTACCTTTATAGCCTGATGCTCCAGTTCAGTTACTTTGGATAAAATCAGCAGCACTTCTCCTGCTTGGGGACGCTCGCTATAAACCGTACCGTCCAAGGTGATTGAAAAGTCTTGCAGTCGGTGCTGTTCAACGAGCTTCTCATCTGCCTGATATTGCTCTAGCTTTTCCGCACAGGAAGCCAGCACTCGCGGATAATGCTGACTGAGCTGCCGTTCCAGCATGACTTGCTCGTTGTGCCAGTTTGTCTTGAGCAGCTTGAGGCGGATGACTTCATTGTCCACTTCCATCTTCTCCGCAGCATTGGGTTGCCCACAGCAACAGCCTTCACCTCAGCCGCAGATAGCACCGTTTCATCGGCATCATGGCAGGAGCGGGAAATGCTTCTGCCTGTCATGACTTGCGAGATGTAACGCAGCTTTTGCTCTTGGATTTGCCACAAATATGAGTCGAATGTTCCTTTGGTCACATAGCGAAAAATCCGTACCGCTTCGTTTTGATTGCCTTGCCGTAGAATCCGGCCATCCCGTTGGATGATGTCGGAAGGTCGCCACGGACAGTCGATATGATGGGCAGCGATAAGTTTTGTTTGTATATTCGTCCCGGTTCCCATTTTTTGCGTGGAGCCTAATAGGATTCGGATTTCGCCGCGGCGCACCTGCTCGAACAATGCTTCACGCGCAGCGTCCGTATTTACATCATGAATAAAGGCGATTTCCTGCTCCGGGATACCGCGAAGAACCAATTGGGACTTTATTTCATCATACACATTGAACTGCCCTAGTTTTGGAGTGCCGCTGTCGCTGAAAATAACTTGGGTAAGTCAATTAGTTTGCGTCTCTTGCCAAACATCAAATACGTTGTTAATGCAAAGATTCAACTTGGACATCGGATCAGCGGGGGCATCCTCATTCACAAGGCGTGGGTCAATGGACATCAGCTTGGCTTCATGAGTCAGCTTGAGCATGTTGTCCTCTTTAGCATCAACCTCATTGTTTCGAATTTTTTCGGCTCGTTCGACAAACTCATCCATCATCTGCTCTTGGTAGGGGGAGCGGTCACTCACGATGACACTAGCTTTATCGCCCTCTAGCCGTGGAACGGGGAGCTTCAGCATATCAGCAGTTTGTATATCGGCAACAAGACGAAACATGCTCATCAGCTCCGGCAAATTATGAAACTTGGCAAAACGGGATTTCATCCGGTAGTCTCTTGTAAGTATTGGCATTTGAGCAGCATATCGGTGGCCCGTTGGCTGCTGGATTTGCCAATCCCGGCTACATTGCGCATTTTGGTAAAAGTGAAGCAGTTTTTGTAGGCATGGGCTTCATCGACAAATAGCATATCCACGCCAAGCTGTTCAAAAGTGAGCAGGTCGTCCTTTTTACTTTCATTTTTAAATACATACCTGCAGTGATCATCGCCGCCGTTTTTCCAGCTCCGACTTCATGAGCCATAAGCGCTGTGCCGGAGTAAATAATGCGGGCTGCCACATCCCGTTGATGCTTGCGTAAGCTCATTTCCTGATTCATGCCCTGAAACATCAGATGATCGCCGCCATAGGTGCGGGGACGAATCGTATTGAATCTGTCGTTGTAAATGGAGAGCAGCGCATCGGCCCGTTCCTTGTCAGGCAGATGAGAAGACGTATGTCAAAATGCTATTGAAGTTAGATGACCATATTGCCCGCGTGTTCTTCTCCAAACATGTATTAGTAGTGGAA
The DNA here is from genome assembly GCF_000315235.1 of Paenibacillus popilliae ATCC 14706. Classification (GTDB taxonomy): domain Bacteria; phylum Bacillota; class Bacilli; order Paenibacillales; family Paenibacillaceae; genus Paenibacillus_B; species Paenibacillus_B popilliae. The sequence goes on from NZ_BALG01000009.1 coordinate 4,075, forward strand.
GCAGATACGGAGGATATCGTTTTACGGGAAACGTTTAGTCGGATGCCTGAGATTGTGAGGAAAGATGTTGAATGCAACTGGAAAATTGTCAAGGCCAGAGGGAAAGCAACGATTATTGCCCTCGTTAAGTACCTTAGAGCGATGGGAATTAATCCTGTTGTTATTCATGACAAGGATGAGGGAAATAAGGGTGCAGAGGTTTTTAATAACCCCATCCTTGAGGCGGTAGGAGACGAGAACAGAAGAATGATGCTTTTAAACTGTGTGGAGGATGTGTTGGGGTATAAGCCCCCATCTAGCGAAAAGCCCTATAATGCTTTTACTTATATATCTGCGAACTGGACAGAGGAGTGGGAATCTATATCTCCACACTGGAAATTAATAGTGACTAACGTGTTTAAGCAATCATTTAGCTTATACTACTGTGATGCTTGGAACCAGCAATGCTCCAAGCATGTTTTCTATGTCGGGTTCTATTTACGTGCAAATAGCCGTTGAATCCGGTAAACGATGGGAGTCTGCAGCTCATGGCGCTCGCAGTGACGGCAGGCATACACCTGCCTGACATGCCGAACCACCTTAACCTGCGGCGGAACGGCGGCAATCTCACTGCGCTTCGGGCGAGACAGCCGGATGGGCGAGATGAACAGACTCGCCGAAAAAGGGTTCAAGCCCAATCTCTCCTGGACGAGCACAGCCAATCAATGAAATGGAAATTTTTCAAGCCTTCATGACGAAGCTTCCGCAGGCTTGGTATAATAGAAGGGAGGAACCGAGAAATGGAGTGAACGGTGTGGTCGAATCTTGGAATAAATCCTACACACTCATGCACAAGAATGAACCCGTGACTGAGATTGAGCTGGATGAAGCGACAGTCTCCATTTCAGCGATTGGACAAGTTTACAGTGAAAAGCATATGCCGTTAGGGATACCTGTCAAGAAGGGGAAAATAGACCGCGCGGCACTCAATGAATGGTGGAGAGGCCGTGCTATTCCGGCCAGCCGGGACGGCATTAAAGAAGCGCTCATTGAACTGAACCTGTCTACGACACAAAAACTTCTGGATAAAAGCTATGGATTGAGCTTATCCGATCAATACTGGATTCGTCCGTCTGCATCGGATTTGAGGTGGAGTGCCATTAACTTTTTCGACAATCCCTTTTCTGGGGATGTTGGGAATGTGTTGTTCGGGAAAGGCTCGTCAGATGCCATGAGCCTGATGTCACCGGACAATACATCCGATGGTTGGTTGAAAAAGAAATGGGCCATTATGGACGGCAAACGATGTCTGGTGAAAGGGGGGAGCGGCGCGACCCAGCAGGAACCGTGTAATGAAGTGATTGCCAGCAAGATTATGGAACGATTGGATATTCCCCATGTTCCGTATACGCCGATGGTACAGGAAGATTATCCTTACAGTGTGTGTGAAAATTTCATTACCCCGAAGACGGAACTCATTACCGCCTGGTATGTGATGCATACCCAGCAAAAGCCAAACGATGTTGCGGTGTATCAGCATTACGTGAACTGCTGTGAGGTGCTTGGTATTCCCGGCATTGTTGAGGCACTTGACCGAATGATTGTAGTGGATTATCTGATTGCCAATGAAGACCGGCATCAGAACAATTTTGGTGTTATTCGCCATGCACAGACGCTGGAATGGATCGGGCCAGCGCCGATTTACGATAGCGGATCGTCGCTTTGGTTTTCCAAGCCGTTAGGCTTGATTCGTGCAGACGGCAAGCTGACCTGCAAGCCGTTCAAGCAGGACCACAACGAGCAGATCAAGCTAGTGACCTCCTTCGATTGGCTGGACTTGTCTGTGCTGGACGGGATTGAAGAAGAGGTACGGGATATTTTCCGCGGTTCGCTCTTTGTGGACGAAGCTCGCTCTAACGCGGTTTGCTTGGCTCTACGCAGGCGAATTGAGCGTTTGCAGGAGACGGTTTCTTCCCGAAACCCGCAAGCTTGGGTGGATGACTACAGCACCGATGTGAAAGAGAACATTGCGTACAGCGATCTGCAGGAGGAAGAAGAGGAGTGGGAACGGTAGATACGCCGTTGATTTTTTACCCACTGAAAAGGTGAACGACAAATAGACCCCACCTAGCAGTCGATTTTGAGCAGGACAAAAAAGTTTCCCAAGAGAAAGATTGTTGTTCGGTGTGCTCTCCGATCTGTGCCTTCATCCCCGTTCCATACGCTTGCATTCGCGATGAGCGGATGGGGTGCCGCGACAGGTTGAATTGACCTGCGGACAGCTCATCGGATGACGGCCCGGCTTTCTTTTTGTAGAGAGCTTTTTTTGTGTTCCAACATGAGTTTATATGCGGAGGCGATCTGCAGCGTCCTGCTGCTGATTACCGCCGTCGATCTGGTTCCCGTCCGAATGCATGGCGGCGGCCGATTGGCGAACGCCCCTATTTTTCCTTTATAATGGTCGTAAAGGGAAAACTCTTCAACGGATTAAGGGGGGACAACGGTGAGCGTTTTGGCGGTACAGGCATGCGTCGAGATTACGAGGACCATTGATTGCAACGAGGAACGGGTTACGGAGGCTTCGTTCCATATCGAACTGCACGCACATGAGGTGCGGATCCGGGACAAGCGGATCGCCATGTCGCATATCTATGATATGTCTTGTCATCGCAAGCACGGCGGATCGGATGCGATTGGCTTTCTGTATTTGCATACTCATCGCGGGGTGGAGACTTATTTCGTCCGCGACAATCCCGCTTCGTTCATTAATGCGTACAAGAAGCTGAAGCGTGAATCCCGATTGATGATGCATCATTCACCTGACCGGCCGGAGGGATAAAACCGGCTTGTACCGATTATCATAGGAAACGAAGCTTAGTGGCCTCTTCCCCTGATAAGGAAATTTATCACGCGTTTACGGGCGTTGCTTCCCCGACGGGGCGCTGGATGCCATGACGAAGCAGCGGATTGCAACTGGTAGCGGCTTGTTCGTAACAACGAGGTATGCACGTTGGTCGTGGCGATCCGATCGGGTCGCTATCAGAGGCGGTCATGCGCCTATCCCAGGGCGTGATGCGGGTACAGCAGCGCTGAACGGGCTTCCTTGTCCCCTCCAAGCGCTGAACCTGACACGTTAAAAGTCTCCGGCGGCATCGGGACTGCCCGGGAGACTTTGGTATTTTCCGCTGGCCGCCGGTTATAGCTTCATGCATGTCACACGCTCAAGCCGCTTCGTTCCCGGTTGCGGTTGCGGTTCCGCGGATTTGGGCGACGGTGCGGATGTTGAATTTCTTGAAGATGATCGAGCCGATGAAGCCCGCCGTGATGCCGCACAGCGCGCATAGAATCGCCGCGATCGTGACGGTCTTCGCATCGTTGAAGCCATACATGACCATCAGTCCGGCAATCGGCGTGGCGGTGCCGGTCGCATTGTTGGTCAGATTGAACAGGGCAACGACGATTCCGGCCATGGCCCCGCCCAAGAAATTGGTCACATAAATCGGTATCGGGTTGGCGGAAATGACGTCCACTTGGGTTAACGGCTCAATGGCCACGGAAATCGTAGTTCTGCGGTCGCCGAACTTCATGCGGTGGAACAACACGAAGTTCATAAAGGATGATCCCATGACAGACAAGGCCCCTATCGCCATCGGCAATCCGGTAAGACCCAGCATTGCGGTAAGCGCCATGGAACTGAGCGGCGAGGTCGCGACGACGGTAATGACCCCGCCCAGGACGATACCCATAAGAATCGGATTGTTGCCCGCTGCTGTCGTAATGATGCCGCCGATGTTGAGCAGCGTGGCGTCGACGATCGGCGTCGCGATATTGGCCGCAAAGCGGACGAGCGGTGCGGCGACGATTATGCAGACGATGAGATCGAGTCCGCCCGGAACCTTCTTCTCAATCAGCTTGACGATAAACGAGACGAGATAACCGGCGATAAAGCCAGGGAGCAAGCCTGTGCCGGCACAGGCTGCGCCAAGCAGCAGCGCATAGACAGGAGAGACACCCATCGCGAGCGAGACTAGTGCGGCGGCGGCTACGCCGCCCATGCTGCCGGAAGCAAGCCCGACTTCTTTCGCGAGATCGAAGCCGAACAAGTCTCCGCCTACATAGCCTTGGAACGCTTCCACCAAAAAACTGGCAATTGCCGCATTGGCCAAAGCGCCCATCGCCTTCATGCCGTTCGGCGCTTTGAAGCTAAAGAGGGAGAACAGGGACAATACCAGTAAGAGCAATAAGGTGCCGAGTGCGATGTCCATACTTGATGATCCTCCTTGTGTGCACGATGATGAGTAATCGCTTTCAAAACTAAAAATTTCCCTGGTTGATTCAATTAAGCTTGAATTCATTTTAAATTAATTTATCTAATCAAAAAAAATTGAGTGTCTTAACTTAATTTGATTATATCAAGTTTATGCCAAACATACAATCCTGCTTCTGCTAGAGTTTGAAAATTTGCCGCAAGTTATGCCGAGACACCCACTAGAGGAGTGGATTTTTTCCATTGTAAAAGTGCGCAATATACGAGGCTAGCATCAGACTATGGTGTCTGCTTCTAGCGGTTTGATAGAGAAATTGCGAATCGGGGATTGATTGCCCCCATCGTTCGCGTTATGATGTTACTGATCGTTAATAGAATGAACTGATGTTGATATAATTGACCACAATGCCTTAATACAGGTTGCCCAAGGAAGGATTTGATTCCATGAACACGAGATTTACGGAACAAGATCGTTCTATATTGCAGTCGTATGATTCGGTGGTAGAAGGCTTAGCAGATTACATGGGGGATGCCTCCGAAATCGTGCTGCATAGTCTGGAAGATTACCAGCATTCCGTTATCAAGATTGCGAATGGGCATCATACGGGAAGGGAATTAGGAGCGCCGATCACCAATCTGGCTTTGCAAATGCTGCAAGAGATCGAACAGTCCAACTCGAAGCAGGCGATCAGTTATTTTACGAGAAGCAAGAACAATCGTCTGATGAAGTCGAGCACGATTGCGATACGGGGCGAGGCCGGAAAAATTATCGGGGTGCTGTGCATCAACATGAATCTGGATGAATCGTTTGCTCAGGTGCTGCAAGCCTTTGTGCCTCACCCGGATATGGAATCGAGAGATCAAACGGAGCATTTTGCCTCATCCGTCGAGGACATGATTCAGGAAACGATCGAGCGAACTATTGAAGCGGTTGACGCTTCTCCCGATATCTCGTATGCGAACCGGAACAAGCACATTATCGCCCTCTTGTATGATCGGGGCGTGTTCAATATAAGGGATGCGGTTACGATCGTGGCGAACGCGCTCAAGATTACGAAGCATACGGTGTATTTGCATTTGCGCAATCATACGTCGAAAAGCGAAAAAAAGATAGCACTTAAATTGGAAGAGAAGGACCTTCCTGAAAATTGAACCAACGACCGTTCCAGTAGCATCATCGATAGCTGCATGCAAGGAGAAGCCTGGAGCGCGATCCTCGAGCCAAGCATAAGGCGTGGCATCGATCTGCCAAAGCATGCCAGCCTCGGCTCGCGTTGGCGGGACTGATGCGCTTTCGTACGGCGTCGTTGCTTCGTTTGCTTGAGTCCTTTAGCGATCAAGATGCGTCTCACGCTGGAGCTGCTCAATGTGATTGTCTCCTGTCCCATAGTGATATTATCTCAGAAGAACAACAATACATGTATTCAATACTTGACAGCGGTTGTCCAGTAGTATATACTAATGATTGTTGAGGCGATATTAATAGCTTTGAATGCGGTCGTGGCGGAATTGGCAGACGCGCTGGCTTCAGGTGCCAGTGGTAGCAATACCGTGGAGGTTCGAGTCCTCTCGACCGCACCACCTTACAAACGTGGTTCGTAGTTGCTTAGGCAATTATGAGCCTTTTTTATGTGGGTTGCAGACTCAAGCTATTGCTTATGACCTGGGCTGAAGAAATCTTGGAATGATACTCCAGGTGAGCGTAGATATTTGCCGTTGTCGAATAATGGCTGTGTCCGAGCCACTCCTGAATTTCCTTCAGGGACACACCGTTTTCCAATTGGTAGCCGTATGAGGAAGAAGGGGGATAAACGAAAAAGAGCTGCATCCACTTTTTCGTGATTGCGGCTCTGTAAGCTATTAACGTTCGATTTCTGGATCATATTGCTCTTGTATAGGCTCAAACTGAATACCGTCAATACAGTAATCATAAATAAATGTTTTTAATGCTCCCATGTCATTCGTCTCATAATACTGCACCAATAAGCCTGTAAAGGTGCGCTGATGTTCAATGGGAATCGAGATAATCCCGGAACCTGAAGCAATCATCACCTGATTACCAGAAAGCATCGCGGTGCGCTTGTTTCCGTCCAAAAACATTTGTTTTCTCAACAGATAAAGCATTAAGGTAATGGCTTGCTCTGTGGAACTTTCGATAGTTAGTATCTCAGCAAGTTCTTCTCTACTTTGTTGTTCATCGGGCATGTCGGGCCGCCATGTCGTACCGCCAATGGAAACGGGTACTTTCCTTAGATAGCCTGCCTGAACAATCAGATTGTCTCCACCAACCAATTGATTGATTTTGCAGATATAGGACAGGTCAATTGGATAATCGAGGTTCCCTAAGATGAACTGCCAAGCGTGTTTCAAATTGTTTACGCCAACAATTTCATTCACTTTGATGCCTGGGACGCTTAACCCATTGAAAATGGCCTCCGTGTCAGGATAGGTAACTGCAAAGCCCTCCAACTTAGCACTTTTCCAGATATAATCAATGATATTTCGCTTGGCTACAAAAATGTTTTGTTCTGTCGTCATATGGTACTTTGCTTTCATGATTCCATTGCTCCTTTTACCGCGTATCGTGCGGTTTCTACTTTCATTATATCGGGTTGAAACAATAAATTGAAGAAGGGAAGGATTGGCGCAGCATTGTGGAGAATGGCTGAACGTCGAGTGACGACGTAAGCCCTGCCGGGTTCGGCAGGGCTTGGTTTATTTCATTCCACTCGCAACTTCTCTCTGGCCTTGGCCGGAATGGCCTCCTTCGTTATTTCGTCATATCTTCCGATTTGCCGAATCCCACTGCCCTCCTTGTCATCCTTGACATACAAGAGCAGGAACGAATCGAGCCGCAAATTTTTGTGGGCACTGAAGGAAACCGTTGCTTCGTTGCCATGCTCGTCATAGGCGGTCACAGCATTGCAATCATCACCTCCATGGCACTTGCAACTCTTTTTCAATCCGTCTGAAATCTGGTAAACTTAGCAGTAGGTTGACTTTAAAAGGAAGGGGATGATTGCACTTGAAGAAATCTACCGATCGCAGCTTGCAAGAACAGTTTCTTACGGAAGCGATACAGCAGGAAGTGTCCGTCACGCTTATTACGAAAAATGGAATACAAATGAAGGGTATAATTACGTCATACGATGTGTACACGATTGTGCTCAAAATCGATTCCAAGTACAGCCTTATCAACAAATCGGCTGTCTCCACCATTATCTCGTCCCAACGCCTATCCTTGTTCAAGTAGCAAGTTCCGTTTCACTTTTACGGGGAAATGGCTTGCAACTTTCGAGAAAGTGGAGTATTATAAATATAATTGGTCTAAAAAAATACGTTATTATTTTGGAGGAGTCTGGCAATTTAGGGCTCCTCTTTGTGTTTTTTAGAACTGTTAATTTTTGCAAGGAGTGTGGGACATCTATGGAATTCATTCTGTATCTTGCTCTGATTCTGCTGTGCACCAAGGTAGCCGGCGACATATCGGTCCGCCTGGGGCAGCCTGCCGTATTGGGGAAGCTGATCGTCGGTATCCTGGTCGGTCCGGCTGTGCTAGGCTGGATTGAGAAGGATAGCTTCATCACTCAGGTATCTGAAATCGGCGTCTTGCTGCTGATGTTCATTGCCGGACTGGAGACCGATGTCGATCAGCTCCGCAAAAACTGGAAATCGGCGTTTACGGTTGCCGTCGGCGGCATCATTCTGCCTTTCATTGGCGGTTACGGGGCAGCGATTGCATTTGGTTTTTCTTCCAATTATGCGCTGTTTTTCGGCGTTATCTTTTGCGCGACTTCCGTCAGCATCTCCGTCCAGGTGCTAAAAGAAATGAATAAGCTCAATTCGAGAGAAGGGACGACGATACTTGGGGCCGCCGTTGTCGACGATGTGCTCGTTGTCATCCTGCTGGCGTTCATTATGAGCATCGTCGGTCAAGGCGGAGACGTCTCCCTCGGCATGCTCGTCGGCAAGAAGCTCCTGTTCTTCGCCATTACTTTCGTGGCGGGCTGGCTGGTCGTGCCGCGCGTGATGAAGTGGCTCGCTCCGCTCAAGGTGACCGAAGCGGTGATTAGCGCCGCGTTAATTACTTGCTTTGCGTTTTCTTATTTTGCCGAGTGGATGCAGATGGCCGGCATTATCGGCGCCTTCGCCGCCGGCATCGCCGTGTCGCTGACCCCATACAAGCATGATGTCGAGGATAAGGTTGAGCCGGTCGCTTATTCGATCTTCGTTCCGGTTTTCTTCGTCAGCATCGGGCTGAATGTGTCGTTCGAAGGCATCGGCAGCCAATTGGGTCTGCTTGCAGTCATTACGATTATCGCTATCGTGACGAAGCTGGCCGGGGGCTGGCTGGGCGCGCGCGTAACCGGCTTCGACAGCCGCTCTTCACTGGCTATTGGCGCAGGGATGATCTCCAGAGGGGAGGTCGCCCTTATTATAGCGGCCACAGGCTTGCAGTCCGGGCTGCTGCAGCCGGAGTATTTCACATCGATCATTATTATGGTTATTATTACGACCCTGGTAACTCCGCCGATGTTGAAGCTGCTGTTCAAGAGCGACGATGCGATACCTGACAGACAGAAAAACAGTGTAAATATGTAGTTGATATAGGGCAGGGCTGATTCGCCCCCGAACGTTAGACGGTACGGCGGGACAGCCCTGTACCCTTCAGCGCCGCTTATTTTACGACGCCCATACTAATGATTTTCACGTTGACCTTCACATTGACGATCGCATCTTCGAAATAATCCTCCCAATGGTTCTGGGCCTTTTTCCAATGCGGATAAGCGTAGGCCCTTGCGTACATCCCGAACCCCACCGGATCGATGCGCGCTTTTTGCAGCTTGCGTATGAGACTGCTGAACTGCTGCTCCAGATTAGCGGCAATTTTCTGCTCCAGCTCATCGTACGGCTGCATGATGTCGAATGGGAATAGACGTTCCATCACATAGATGATGGAGCGGACGTTCACATCGAATACAAAGCGTCCCTGGGCATACCGTGCATGAATCTTCGGCTTAATCCGCTGAAGATTGAAGCTGACCTGTTTCATGTCGACATTACCGGGTCCTTTTCCTGCAGACATCGGAAGCTGGAGCGTAAAGGGAAATTCCCCCCTCGTTTTTTTTCTTAAAATGTTTATCAGCTTCGTCTCATCGGAATTGGCCAGCATTTTGAATCGGGACGACTTATCCAGCAGCGCGGTGCCTGTCAAGGCTAATTCTTTATCTTTGCGGAGACTGGTTATGCTCGGTGTCATCCCTTTCTCATGCAGATGCCGATGGAATTCCTGGATTATCGTTTTGGTGGTCTCATTTCGAAAAAGACCCGTTTCCACCAGCCTCGATAAATATAAAGGCAAGCGAGGCTTGTCCTTGGGGGAAAACTGAATCAGGTCGCGAACGGCGCCATCGAAGTATACGACCCGAGCGGATACGGTGCTCCTGGTGTCCCGATAGAACGAATCAAGCAAGGCCGCCCAATTCTCCTCTGCGGCAAGTCGCTTGCCGATGACAATCATTTGTGTCTTGGCTGACGTTGTGATTCCCAGCCCCCGCTTATCGAACTCTTCGCGGGAATGGCGCAAGGTGGTCGAACGGACCTCGAATTTTTCTTCTTTTTCCTCGGCCTCCTTCGAGAAGACGGGACTCGATAGAACCAACTCGAGATTCCCTTCTTCATCCAGATCGAGACCGATCAGCAAGGGAAGTGTCATATTTTCAATGGTTGTATAGGTTGCGCACCCGGGAAGCGGGAGCACAACCAGCAGCAGGATGACGATTGTGACGGCACGCCGCATCATTGGAACGCCTCCTTCGGCGTCAGCTTCTGATAGATTTTGATTGACAGATATAAGAGAACAGGCAACAGATACGAGATGAACATGCCGGTATAACCGACCCATTGATAGTAGCGCAGGGACTCCAGCCAGGAAGGCTTGATCCACGCCGCTATCAAGAATGTGCCTATGCAGATGACGAGTGTACACGAGCTATGGTTCTTCGTCCCGAACAGCTTCGCGCAGCTGACGGAAGCTCCGTATAAATTCGGAACCAGCGATCTCGATATCACAAACAAATAGAGGCCTAGGAAAATGATGTCGAACCTCTCCAGGAACCGAAACTCGATTACCTTCAACAGGTTCAATATCGGTTGATTGTATTGCGTGATCTCGTCCGGACTGAAAAAACTGAAGCAGACCAATGTAACAAATACATAAACTAGCATGGTCAATGTATTCCCGAGCAGGATGCCTTGGATAGCTAGATCTTTGCGCGTTAAGAACGGATAAGCGAAGAATACGATCTCGAACCCGAGATAGCCGGTTGTCGTTGTCGGTATCGCTTGTATAATGGGTCCCCAGCCTTCCTTAAGAACCGGAAGCAAATGGATAAGATACCCTTCGCGCAAAGGAATCAGAAGTATCGGGGCCATCCAAATCGTCAAAAAAAACATGATCTCAGAATATCTAGCGATATAGGTAATCTGCTTCCGCGCTGTGTTATAGGCCGGAATGACAACTAGGAGCAATATGTACGGAATCGGCATCATCGCTAGGAACCACGCTTTGATATACAGTATCGTCGCGACAAATATCGCCCAGAACATAAAGGCAAAATGCAAGCCAACCACCGCCAGCACAAGCTTGCTGATCATCCCGCCGAATAGCCGTTCCAGCAATTCCGGCAGTGTATCTTCCGGATATTGCCTCACGACGATTACGATCAGCACGCTGAACAACAGGTTGATCAGCCACGCCAATAGAATCGAAATCCAACCGTCTGTAGAAGCGATCTCGGCGAGCTGGCGGGGGAGAGATAGGACGCTTGCCGCGACTTGAGTACCATGAACCAACATGGCGAACTGCATGAACGTAATGCGATAGGAATTCACTTTGGTGCGCCTCCTTCCGGTGGATTCTCCCGTTGCCGTTTGAACTGCAGTGGCTTCGGCCCGGTAGGACGCGTCTTCATCGACGACAGCGGAAAGCGAAGAAACGTATCTTTCAGATCGGCATAGCGGACGGGAGCCAGCGGGCTGCCGTAAGCGGTTCCGAACGATGTCTGTGAGCAGAGGTGAGAGATAAGCAGCATCGCCCCGCATACAATGCCGACGAAACCGTATAAGAAGGCGAATAGCATCATCGGAAACCGCAAAAAGCGGATCGCCGTTCCCATGTCATTGCTGGGAATGATGAAGGAAGCGATCGCGGTGGAGGCGACGACGATAACCATGATGTTACTGACAATGCCTGCCTGAACGGCAGTCTGTCCAATAATAATGCCGCCAACAAGTCCGACCGTCTGGCCGATGGGCGCCGGCAGCCGGATTCCCGCCTCCCGCATCATTTCCAAGGTCACTTCCATAATGAACGCTTCCAAAAACGGATGGAAAGGAACGCGCTCTCTCGATTCTGCTACGGATAAAATAAGCTCGATAGGAATGACCTCGAAATTAAACGTAATGAACGCGATATAGAGTGAAGGCAAAAACAGGGCGATAATAAACGCAAAAAAACGCAGCAGCCGAATGAAGGAAGCATTCATCCAGCGCATACTGTAGTCATCCACGCTCTGGAAGAACGATACAAACGATACCGGACCGATAAGGACGCTCGGCGAACGATCGACAACGATAACATAGCGGCCCTGCAAAATATGGGAGGCCGCTGAATCGGGCCGTTCCGTCATCACCAGTTGTGGGAACGGGGAATAAACGCTGTCTTCGATCAGTTCGGACAGCTCGCCTGTATTGACGATGCAGTCGATGTCCAGCCTCTCGATGCGCCGGGTCAGCTCCTGAAGCACGGCCGGATTGGCCACATCGCGAAGGTACATGACAGACAAGGTGTTTTCTCCTCTCGTTCCGACCTTCAACTGCTTGATTTGGAGCTCCCGATTCGGGATATAGCGCCGAATCAGGGCGATATTCTGAGTGGCGGTCTCGACGAATCCCTGGTGGGAGCCTTTGATGGATGCCTCGGACGATGGATCGGTAATCGAGCGCTGCGGCCATCCGCTTGTATCCAAGATGTACGCTTTCGCCGCCCCGGAGATAAAGAGCACGCTTTTGCCGTTGAGCAGCATCTTCTCGACCTGATCCATGTCAGATGTCGATGTCACATCGCCGACAGTGATAGGGAGCGAGCTCTCCGCATTCGCTAAGGATTGGATCAGCGGTTGGAGGACATGATTATTGACTGAATTCTTGTCGATTAAGCCCTCGAAATAGATAAGCATCGCTTCAGGCGCCTCCGGCGTATCGACGCTTCGAAAAATCAGATCGGGAGCTTTGGGAAAGATGGACTTCAACTGCTTTTCATTGTCCGCTATCTGTTCATTCACTTTTTTGGATTGTGCTGACATCCTTGCTCACCCTCACGACTGTTCATATGAGAGAAGTTTGGCTCATTGGGAACGATTTTATTCGAGCGCCAGGGGAAGAACGGTCAGGAAGCGGGAGAGGAGAAGTAGGTAGGAACGACGGTATCCCGCTTGACGGACGTATGCTCATGTTTTATCGTCGGATCTCCCTCGAAATGAACCAGATAGGAAGACTACCGTATTTTTGGGAAAATTCATCATAACGGAGCAAGCCACTTGAAAAAAGAAGCATCCCTTTGTAAAATAATGATAACGATTATCATTGCTAATGATGTTCACATAAAATTTAGGGTGGAACCGGGGTGGAACGATGATTATTGTACAGCAGGTCATGACGGCGGCGCTGTTTGTCGTGGCTGGGAAATGCCTTTATTTGTGTCTGAAGCAGGACCGGAGAACAAGAAAGTCTCCGGAGGAAAGTTAATTATTGCGTGTTAGAATGAACTGTTTTTATGCCAGCCCCAAGCAGTTGCCATTCGATCACCGTTGCCCTGGAATAACCGGAGAGTAACATGATCTGTTCAAACTTTGACATGTAAGTACCCTCTTCTAAAAAGTTAAAGTTGACATGTAACCCGTTCCAACACTTATGATTTATTTGATTTAAGTCAAGGCTTTATCTAGTGTACCATAATCAGAGATGGAATGGAGTGTAGCCAATGAACAAGAGCAGCCGGATTGAGATCAATTTCCCAAACGATTTTCTGTGGGGAGGGGCTGTCGCGGCCAATTTCATCGTTACAAAGGAAAAGTGAAATACTGGTTAACCTTTAATGAGATCAACTCTGTGCTGGAAGCTCCGTTTATGAGCGGAGGCATCTATACACCGAAAGACAAACTCAGCAAACAAGATTTATATCAAGCCGTTCATCACGAGCTCGTGGCCAGTGCGACTGCGGTCAAACTCTGCCACGAAATTGATCCGCAGGCCAAAATCGGCTGTATGATTCTAAGTATGCCTGCCTATCCGCTAACGCCTCATCCGGATGACGTGATTAAAGTGATGGAGTTCGAACATCGGAACTATTTTTTTGGCGATGTACATGTAAGAGGCGTATACCCGGGTTATATGAAGCGTTACTATAGAGAGAACGGGATCGAGATCAAATTTGAGCCCGGCGATGAAGAAATGTTGCTTCATACCGTTGATTTTATTTCATTTAGTTACTATATGAGCGTATGCCAGACGGCTGACCCGGAAAAAAACGTAGCCGGTGAGGGGAACTTGTTTGGGGGCGTGGCCAACCCTTATCTGCCATCCAGCGAATGGGGGTGGCAAATTGATCCGCAAGGACTGCGTGTTGTCTTAAACGCTTTCTATGACCGTTATCAAAAGCCGTTGTTTATCGTTGAAAACGGACTGGGCGCGGTTGATGAGCTGATTGTTAACGAAGTAGGAGAGAAAACGGTTGAAGACGACTACCGCATTCAGTATTTGAACGATCACTTGGTTCAGATTGCGGAAGCTATTGCAGATGGCGTGGAAGTGATGGGGTATACGACCTGGGGCTGTATTGACCTTGTCAGCGCTTCGACAGCTCAACTTAAAAAGCGTTACGGTTTTATTTATGTTGATCGTCATGACGATGGCTCCGGCACGCTTGAGCGTTACCGCAAAAAATCTTTTTATTGGTATAAAGAAGTTATTTCCACAAATGGGGCGATCCTAAAGTAATGCGGCGTTAGCAAACGCTGATACGCCGGTTTGTACAGGCTTGTAAATTGCTCCTGTGGCGATTTGTGAGCCTGTTTGCATTTGTCAGGATATGGATATACTTGTGAATGGAATTTTATTTGGAGCATCATCAATACGTTTACACAAAACGCAACCGCAATATTACTTTCCTTGCCAATATTACATTATTTTTTATTGACATTTCATTAATGAACGTATATAATTAAAAATTATTATCGTAAATATCACTCTCCTACGCATGGTAGATTCTTACACACCTTGCCACATTTCACTTCGGAATCACCCTTATCTGTTACCCATTCCGTCTGTCATGCCACCAAGATGGTTGTAAGCATAGCGTTGCACTCGCTGGAAGCTCACGATTCGCGAGTTTGTTTCATTGTTCTCGATTTTGGTTTTATGATGAGGTCATGAATAAAGTCTATCGCAAAGGGGAATGTACACAACGACAATAATTTTAGATTTCCTGCTGGCAGCAGAGTGTCCGGCAGGTTGAAAGGTTTGGAGGTAATACAAATGAATACACAACTCGTGCACAATTGGTTGAACCATTTGGGCGGATACCGGGCAAGTCGCGTGATTAATGAACGCCGCTTGACCTACCGGATGTCCTTCATCCAAGAGGCGAAGCGACCAGGCACGCGCCGGGAGCAAGAGCGCATTCGTTATGCGATCTCCCGTGCGAAGGAGCAAGAAATGATATTTCAGGAAGCATGCGCGCGCCTGCCTGTGTCATACCGGGAAGTGTTGAACAAACGGTATTTGCAGGATACGCGCGGCATTGAACTGGATGTCATCTCGGATACGGTTGATGCCTTGACCCGCGTTTTGCACGCGATGGAGCAAGCGGGCACGATACAGTACCGTATCGTCGAAGGCTATGTCATTATGCATCGTGTTCATCAACGTACGGCGTAACCGCTTTGTGGATCACGAAGTGATATAACCGGCTTTTTGAACAAGGATATGGATGCGATTTACGTCATTCACTGTATATGGAATTCGAAGAATTGGATATGAGCCTATCATCTCACGGATGGGTAAGCCCTCCGTCATACATTTCATTCTATATGATTGGGTGAACGTAATCATGATTCAGGAGAACTGATAACCCCTTAGGATAACACGTCCTACAGGGGTTATTTCGTATGATTAGGTCTTCTGGATATCCTTGGCGTAAATAACGCATAGTAATAAAGATATGCAGAATCTGGTCCAAGCGATGGAGGGATGATGATGAAAAAGGGGATAGGGAAACGGGCTAAAGAAATATTGCAAAAATGGCTTCAGGGCAGAGGTATGAGACGTCTTGCTATCGGACTTGCGCTGATGATTCCGGTAGCCGGGTTGGCCGGAGATGCCTGGGTATGGGCGACGGGGGAAGAACAACATCCGCCGTCCACGGATGCCGCCAAGGTAGACATTTTCGATTCGCCGCAGCATGCGGCCGTGCGTCACCAGCGATAAGCTCATCAATATGCGTATGCGCGGATGAAGGAGCGTTGGGTGCAGACGTTAAAATCATGTGCAAAGCGCCGGAAGGAGCATTTCTTTCCGGCGCTTTGCAGTCAATATATGGTGTGATAGTGCACGATCGCATCACAGAGCCGGACCGCAATGGCCGTCTGCGATCGGGGATCGGTCAGCATGCGGCGATCCTTGGCGTTGCTCAAATAACCCAGTTCGACGATGACAGCCGGTTGAACGACGTGCTTCAGCAAGTAATACGTCTTCCCAGGCTTGGGAAGGGTATGCGTAGAGAAGAAAGGGTTCAAGGAATCCTGAAGGAGGGAAGCCAGTAATCGGCTCCGTCCTTCATTCTGGTGCAGGACTAGCGGTCCGGTCACCTCCGGTCGCCTGGACCAATTGACATGAAGACTGATGAACATGGACACCGGCACTTCCCTGCTCAGCTGCCTTCGCTGCGCCAAGTCCTTGGAATGGCGCGAGCGTACGCCTAACCAGCGGTTGTCATCGCTTAGCGCGTAATCACCGGTACGGTTCAGAATGACGGGAACGCCACGCACTTTCAGTAATAGGTAGAGCTTACGGGCGATGTCGAGATTGATGTTTTTCTCCAAAATATTCCCATAGCTCGTTCCGCCGTCAACTCCGCCATGTCCCGCATCAATCAGCACGTGCTGGGAAGGGAACACGCCGCTGTCCGGTGATCTCTTAGGGGCCTGCCTGGCGGTTGCCGGTTCGGGAATATGCGCGTTCCAACTAGCTTCCTGCTGCGCGCAGACGGACAGGGGCAGGAAGGACACGCCTATGAGCACCGCTATGATAGCATACAGCCATCGCCTTGTCCGTCTGGACCATAGGGATAGGGGATTAGGCATATTGTGTGACCACCTCAGTTGTATGAAATTAATTGTTCTTATCGTGCGCAATAAGACAATGCTTCATTCTGGGCGGCGTTTGTTGCCAGGGGGAATGGGGCACACTAACAACCAACAGGGACAGGATGGAGGTGACTATCATGGAAAAGGGACAAGACCTAATCAAATATATTACGCAGCGGGTCGTTACGTATATCGATACCCCCGTCGAAGCCCGGCGTGAACACAGATTAGAGCGCATTAGCCGCACAAAGGAGCCGTGGCCAACGAAATGGTTCGGCATGGTGCCGCTCAGCGTGCAGATGTGGGCAGGGAAGTGGAGGCGGGCGGGGCAGCCTCTTCTTCGTCGAGCGGCTCGCCTGAAGCTGGTACGCTGGCGTAAGGGACCGCGGCCTCCGCAAAATGAGAAGGCACACTCCTGATGGAAGAGGTGCCTTTTTGTATGCAGATGAATGGAGATTAAGATTGCGGGATGAAGCATCCGTTCGCGAGCGCGTCTTCCGCCGGAATCCAGCGCATCGCTTGCATATCGGTGCTGGATATCATAACGTACCAGGATACAGCCCGATCGGCAGCCTCTCCGGCACGCTGCCACCGCTGCATTCCAATATAAGCGAACGGCATCTTCATGTCGAGCCCGGGGCGCTGCTGCACATAGACCCACCGCTTCGTCTTGTAATCGACAGGAACCCCGGCTTCCGGCTTGCGAAGCTGCGGCTGCCGAGACATCCACAAAATATTGTGGTACGGGTCGAACGGATCTCGGTAGGAGCTTGGAGCAGGAATGGCCTCGTCTCCATCGCCGCCCGCCGGAACGCGGCTCGCTTCGTGTCTGGGAACGGCCTCCAACAGGAGGGCGGCCGCAGCGGGATCTTGTCGTTGTTCCGCGCTGGAGACCGTGACGGCCCGCCCGTCCTTGCTCCATAGCGCTGTTAGTCGATCCGGATCGAAGGAAGGAGGCAGACATTCCCCGCTTTGCGCATCAAGCCATTCCACCTCTCCACTGCTCCATACGAGACGCCACACCGTTACCAGCGGATCGAAGAAATAGGGCCGGACATCCGGCAACGCGACCTGGCCCGTGTAAGAAGCCGCGTCCTTGGCTTGCAGACGATGGGCGAGCGCATAATGCAAGGCGGTTTCTTGATACGGCATGGCGCTTCCGCGGCCATATTCCCCCAGCCGGATATCTCCCTGCTCGGTTAATTTCAGAATCATATATCCAATCTGTTTTTGGTCAGATAAGATGCGAACGAGCCATCCATGCATGCCGGGGCCGAGGGGAATCGTCTCCAGTCGGGCTTTGCTCCAGTCGGTGAACGGTTCGTCCTTCGCCAATTGCCGCTTGAAGCGGTCCGCGATGTCCCGTACGGATCGTGCCCGCAGGCTCTCGGCGAGGCTGCGTTCTGAATGATGGCGATCCGAATCGCTCCGCATCGCGACCAGCATCAGCGAATAGACATCTATGGGCGCTTGTTCCGCTTCTACATAACCGGACTGCGCCTTCTGCAAGGTTACGGGGGACTGTTCGCCGCGAAGCGGGTACAGCGAATCCGACGCGGCCAATACCGCGAACGTGACTCCTCCCGCGGCGAGCGAGGTCAGCGCCGCCGTTGTCATCAGACTGGCCAGCCTTGTCCACCATGGCGTTTTTTGCATCTCCAACACCTCTCTCGTCTATGACATAATATGTATACGGATCTACTCGTCCGGATCCAGGTTCAGCCATTTCATTGTAAGGGACAAGCCATAAAAAGGCTGTCGGAACAGAGGATGAAACGCCTTGCAGAGCCGGTTCTATTTTTGGCACAAAATAGCAATTACCCGCGCATTATAGCCGACCGTCACGGACATCGCGAACCGACATTCTAACAAGGCTGGGCGGAAGCGGGAGGTGCAGAACGTCGTTGTCGCAGCATCATCTGCACCTTGTCCAGATCATGAGAGCCTCCCGGCTGTGGCTACGGGATCATGGGTACGTGAACGAGTCCGGCGTTAATGAGGCCGACTGCGATGCGCGGCTCGAACTGCCATCGCGCTTCCTGCTGGCGCACCTCATATTGCTCCTCGATGGTCATGGCCCCCCCCTTCGAAGGCGGATCGGGCGCTTCCCCTTGATGCATGCAGCTTGGCTGTTGGCCTGCCTCGCGAATGAGCGGCTCATAGTAGGAGGCGAGGCGGGTCAATTCCTCTTCCAGCTGGACGCTGGCTTCGCGCGCCCAACCGTTGTCATGTCGCGAGATGACTTCAGCAAGGTGCTCCTCCACATTGGATAATGCCACAGGCAGCGACAGCTGCCATGGCAGAACATGGACATGGGGCGGCAGCTTCGGCGTCACGTCCATTCGCAGCACCTCCTCCATGTAGCCGAGGTGCATCTTGCCGCTGACGAGCGAGATCCCGTAGGAATGGATTTCCTCGCGCTTCAGATCGCAGGCGAACTCCAGCTTGAAGTTCAGCAGCAGCCACGGCTCATACGGGGCCGATTGCTTCACGCAGCGCCCTCCGCAAGCGAAGCCGGCGGCCGGTGGCTCCACGAATAGCTGAACGAAGCGGCCCTCGGAATGGGCAGCATGCATAATCTGTTCGAGGCGCTTGCTCCCGTAGGTGACGTCGTCGCGCGGGATGCGCCCGGGGCCGCCCTTCCCCCCTGTGAATGCGGGTGCTACGCCGAAGTAGCGTCCGAGCACGGACTCGCCGGGAGCCGCTTGCGGTGCGGTTCCAGCGGCATGCGGGCCGGTCCCGCCAGTCAAAGTGGCCGACCCGGGGGCTGCAGGCGTGGGCGCCGATCCATAGGAGATGGCGTACGGCGGCTCCGGCGGCATCGCGGCCGGATCGAACACGAACGTGAAGCGCATCGTCTCCGCCTCTGCTCCCGTACGGTCGATGAAGCCCCAATAATAGGGGCGGTTCGTCAGCATGCGATCGGCTCGCTCCGACATCTTCACGGTCACATGGGCCGGCGACTTCTCGAGAATGTGGCAGTCCGTCGCCTCCAAATAGCGCATGACATATTCGCGCACTTGCTCGGTGTTCATTATGTCAAGCCTCCGCTTCCGTACTGATCTGGTCCAGTAACTGTCCAATCGCTGCCTTCTGCCCGTCATCCGCTTCGGCTTCCACTTCCGCGCGGATGGCGTTCAGCGACGCGCCGAGATGCTCGACATGATGGCGGATCTCCTCGTCGCTGCCCGCTTCCAGCAGAATGCGGGTCAGACTTTTCTCCAGGGAGCCCTGCTTCTCGAACCGTTCCAATATCATATCCAGCCGCCCGATGACCATCTCGAACATATTTATCTTTTCATGCAGCAGGTTCAAAATATGCTCCTCGATGGTACCCTGGGTCGATAAATTGTAAATCCGGACATCATTCATCTGGCCGAGGCGGTGCACCCGCCCGATTCTCTGCTCGACGCGCATCGGGTTCCAGGGCAGGTCGAAATTGATCATATGGTGGCAAAATTGCAGATTGATGCCCTCCCCGCCGGCTTCGGTCGCGATCATCACCTGGGCTCGGCCGCGGAACAGGTCCATCATCCAGTCCTTTTTGCCCCGGTTCATGCCGCCGCTGTAGGGCACCGCGACGATGCCGACCTTGCGGAAGTATTGCAGCAAATATTCCTGCGTCGCCCGGTATTCGGTGAACACGATCACCTTCTCGTTGCTCTGCCGGATAATGTCCATGGCGGCCTCCGCCTTCGTATTGGACGCAATCGCCTTGATCAGATCGACGAGGCCCCAGATATGATCGCGGATCGGCGAATCCTCGGGCAGCTTCTTGGCGAGGTTGACGAGGGTTAGGAAGACCGCATCCCGGCTGGAGCACACCTCCCGCTGCAGCGTGATAAGCGAGAACATGCTGCCGGTATCGCGGCCGTTCATCTGATACTGCTCCTTGATGAAGCGGGAAACCCCCTCGTACAAGGCCTGTTCGTCCGGCGACAGCGTCAAGGGCACATTGCGGACGATGCGCCGCGTGAATTGCACGCTGCCCTCGCCGCGCCGATTGCGCACCATTACTTTGGATAGCTTGCCTTGGAGCTGGCCTTCGTTCTTCGGAAGGCGCTTGTCGGCGACGAAGTTGCTGCTGAATTCACCCTGCGCGCCAAGCTGTCCGGGCTTGAGTAGGGTGATCAGATTGTACAGTTCGTTCATATCGTTCTGGACCGGGGTGGCTGTCAGGAGCAGGCAATATTTTTTGCGCAAATGCTGAATGAATTGGTAATTGGTCGTCTTGCGGTTCTTGAGTTTATGCGCCTCGTCGACGATGAGCATGTCGTATTCCTGCTCCATCAGAATCGATTTATGTGGATCGCGCTTGGCGGTATCCATCGAGGCGACGACGATGTCAGATTGCCATTGGTATTTTTTCTTCTGGGCAACCGCCGCAATGCCGAACTTGTGATGCAGTTCGCGCACCCACTGAAGCACCAGGGAGGCGGGGACGAGAATGAGCGCGCGCTTGACGAGTCCGCGAATCATATATTCCTTCAGCACGAGTCCGGCTTCAATCGTCTTGCCGAGACCGACCTCGTCGGCCAGAATTGCGCGGCCACGCATCTCGTGAAGCACCTTCTTGGCGGTCTCTACTTGATGGGGAAGCGGCTCTATGTTCGTTATATGGGTCAGGCATTGCAGCTCGTCGAACGCGCGAATGCGCTTGGCCTGCTCCGCCTCATAGGCCAGCTGGAACAGTGTCCAGTCATTCCAGGGGCCGTTCTTGTCGATGCGGTCCGACAGCTCCTCCAGCCAGCCGCGATACGTCACGATAGACAGCGATCCGGGCATGGCACGCGACGACAGCGGCCAGGAACTCGCGGCGGGGCACATCTTCGGGGCGCCGTTCGAGCCGGCCAAGGCCGATGGCGGCGGACCGGAAAGGCCAGGATTCGGCTGCTGATGTCTGTTCATCCTCTCGACCTCCTCTATAGAGGTAGTATGGACGTTCTTGCATGCTTTCATAACCGGCTGCAAGACGGAGACGAAACAGCTTCATAAGGACCGAAGCGGGGATTCATGCCTTCCTCTAAAAAAGCAAGAGACAAAATAGAGAGATTGCTAGAGAAAAACGAAGCATGGAGTTCCCCGGTTCTCATCCATACGGTATATTTCCTTTTTTATTATTAGAAAATTCTATATATAGTATAGTACAATGATTATCGCACACAATATATTGTGGAAAATACATACATTGTACAACTCTTCAATTGTCGTGTACGGTGGTAATCATACAAGTATGGATCAATATGTAGGAGGTTGTGTTCTTTGAATACGGGGCATAAGCAACGCTTGGAAGGCCTAAGCGAGAAAATATTTCTGGATCGTTACGCATGGAAGGATGCGGACACGAACAACACCAAGGTAGGAGATGTCGTTCTGGTGCTGACCAAAGACGATCCGAAGTACCCGGCAAAGGAAGTCGGAGAAGTGGTAGCGCGTGACGGCCGCTTCGTCTCCGTCAAGCTGAGAAGCAAAGAGGTGGTTCAATCCACGGTAGAGAAGCTGACCTTGACGATAGAGAAGACGCCGGAAGAAATGTGGGATCGGCTGGCGGCTGCGATGGCATCGGTAGAACCAACTCCGGAAAAACAAAACGAATGGACGGAAAAATTCCGTTATATATTGAAAGACTGGAGGCTCGTTCCTGGGGGCCGCATCGCGGCCGGGGCCGGGGCGAGCGAGGAATTGACCCTGTTCAACTGCTACGTTATCCCGTCGCCGAAGGACAGCCGCGGGGGCATTATGGAGACGCTCTCGGAGATGACCGAGATTATGGCCCGCGGCGGGGGCGTCGGGATCAACCTGTCGTCACTTCGTCCGCGCCGCGCGATCGTGCGCGGGGTCAATGGTTCCTCCAGCGGAGCCGTCTCCTGGGGAGGATTGTTCAGCTATACGACCGGATTGATTGAGCAGGGGGGCAGCCGCCGCGGCGCGCTCATGCTGATGATGAACGATTGGCATCCGGACGTGGTCGATTTCATTACGGTGAAGCAGACCATGGGCCAGGTGACGAACGCCAATCTGTCCGTCTGTGTCAGCAACAGCTTCATGAAGGCGGTCAAGGAAGATCTGGATTGGGAGTTGGTCTTCCCAGATACGTCCGATCCGGAATATGACGAGCTGTGGGACGGAGACCTCGATAAATGGAAGCAGGCCGGCAAGGCGGTCATTCCTTACCGCACTGTGAAGGCACAGGAAATCTGGCATACGATTATCGATTCGGCGTGGAAATCGGCCGAGCCGGGCGTCGTGTTTATGGAATATTACAACCAGATGTCGAACAGTTGGTATTTCAACCCGATCATCTGCACGAACCCGTGCGGGGAGCAGGGCTTGCCGGCATGGGGCGTCTGCAACCTGTCCGCGCTCAATCTATCCAAGTTCTATGACGAGGAGAAGCATGATGTCGCGTGGGATGAACTGTCCACGGTCACGCGTTACGCGGTGCGCTTCCTGGACAACGTGATCGACAAGACCCCTTATCATTTCGAGCAAAATAAAGAGAACCAGCAGAACGAGCGCCGCGTCGGCTTGGGATCGATGGGCTTGGCTGAGCTGATGGTCAAGCTGGGCATCCGCTATGGCAGCCCGGAATCACTGGAGTTCCTCGATAAGCTGTTCGGATTTATCGCGCGCGAATCGTATCTCGCGTCGGCGGAGATCGCAGGCGAGAAGGGCGCGTTCCCGGCATTCGAGACAGAGCCGTATTTGCAGAGCGGCTTCATGAAGAACATGCTCGAGGTGTATCCGGAGGTTGGCGAAGCGATTCGCCAGCAGGGCATGCGCAATGTGACCGTCATTACGCAAGCGCCGACGGGCAGCACCGGCACGATGGTCGGTACCTCGACCGGCATCGAGCCGTACTTCGCCTTTAAATATTTCCGTCAAAGCCGCCTCGGCTTCGACGAGCAGTTCGTGCCGATCGCGCAGGAATGGATGGACGCGCATCCGGGCCAGGATCTGCCGGATTACTTCATTACGGCAATGGATCTGTCTGCCGAGGATCATATCCGTGTGCAGGCGGCGATCCAGCGCTGGGTGGACAGCTCGATCTCGAAGACGGCGAACTGTCCGAATGACTTCACGGTGGAAGAGACGAAGCGGTTGTACGAGCTGGCCTTCGATCTCGGCTGCAAGGGTGTCACGATCTACCGCGACGGCAGCCGTGACGTTCAGGTTCTGTCGACCGACAAGGGAGATAAGCAGGAGGACGGGCAGGCTGACCAGACCGAAGCCGGGACTCCGGCAGAAGAGGCGGCAGAAGCGCCGGCTGCTTCAGTGACCGCACAGGCCACGCCGAATAACGGTGCGGGCAGCAATGTGTACAAGCGTCGTCCGCAAGTGTTGCGCGGCGCGACCTACAAGGTGAACACGCCCTTCGGCATGGCTTATATCACGATTAACGATTTGAACGGCATTCCGGGCGAGATTTTCCTGAACGTGGGCAAGGCCGGTTCCGATGTGTTCGCGATGGCGGAAGCGCTCGGCCGCGTCTGCTCGCTATTCCTTCGCTACGGCGATCACGGCAACAAGGTCGAGCTGCTCATCAAGCATTTGAAGGGCATCGGCGGCTCCGGTGCGATCGGCTTCGGCGCCAACCGTGTCGAGTCGATTGCCGATGCGGTAGCCAAGGCGCTGGAGATTCACCAGCAGGAAGCGCTCGAACTCGGCGTGGAGACGGACCCGGTTCCGATCGCGGCCACGATTGAAGCCCCGGTCATCGGCCTGAAGGAGAGCAGCAGCGCATCTACCTCGCGCGACCTGTGCCCGTCTTGCGGCACGGCCTCGCTCCTGAATGTCGAGGGCTGCAAGACGTGTGCGAACTGCGGATACAGCCGCTGCTCGTAGTGACCGCATGTTTATAAGCTCAAACAGCCTGTATCGGCAATGTTTGCCGCTACAGGCTGTTTTAACTTGGTGTAGGTATGAACTCGTTTCTACATTACTTCCGTAAATACAAACCTTCTGTCATACAAATGGTTCGAATCAAGCCTTCTTGTTCCTTATCACATAGGTAAAGGGTAGCACGAAGACGATCCAGCCAAAGAACCAATTTTAGATCGGTAAAATAAACGCAAGTCGTAACATCATGTTTTAAACGTAAAGCAAGACGGATTGTCAAGCCAAGTGCGACAGTTCCTCTGCAAAGGATTCGTGAGCGGACTTCCAGCCCAAACATTTTCGTGGTCGTTGATTGATCAGG
>NZ_BALG01000008.1 GCF_000315235.1 Paenibacillus popilliae ATCC 14706
AGAGTGGTTGCTGGTACTTCTATTTTACACAGAGAATCAAGGGTGTCTCTTTTTACATTTAATTGCAGCTAATTTTGGCATGTATAGTTAGTAAGTTGATACTCACTCCTATTCTCCATTGCTGCCGTTCCTTGATACATGAACAATCCGATATAATAAGAATTTTCAACCATTTGTTTTGAAACAAGCGACCCCATAGGCCTGAATCCTGTAAACGTTTTAAAATTTTTGAAAATATGAAAGTTATGCGCCCATACCACCACTTTCTCTTGAGGATAGAGGACCGTTAGGAGCCATTCCAAATTGTCC
The DNA here is from genome assembly GCF_000315235.1 of Paenibacillus popilliae ATCC 14706. Taxonomy (GTDB): domain Bacteria; phylum Bacillota; class Bacilli; order Paenibacillales; family Paenibacillaceae; genus Paenibacillus_B; species Paenibacillus_B popilliae. Next base: position 310 of record NZ_BALG01000008.1, read on the forward strand.
GCCATCACTTGATCCCTATACTTCCCATATTTTCTGTCGCTGCATGCAAGACAATGTAAGAATATTGCCGTATTGTCAAGAAAACGGCCTAGCATTAACAGCACCTGATTTTTCGGATAAGACTCCAATGCACTTCTCAGTTGCACAATCGTCCGTAGTTTCTCTGCTTTACTGTCTTCAAACTCCATAAGGAGTTCTTTCGGTATTCTTTTTCGGTTTGCTCGAAACTTACCAATGCGGTAATACCACTGATTAGAATATTCCGCTAATTGATGTAATTCCTCTATCGTATCTATGCCTAAATCGCCCTGCCTCTGTAGCATTTCTCTCAATGGATGGACGGTAGCGGAAGGTTGAAAGTCAAACCCAGCCAAAGTTAAATCTGTTGACTTCAGCAATTGAAATAAAGGCAGCGTTTCTTCCGTTCTCCACAGCGAAAAAATAGATTGCTTCATCATTTCCTCAGCATCAAGCCTGCCTTTCAAGCCGTTGACACTGTAACATTCGCTCAGACCGCTCTCAAACGCAACCACTTTAAAATCCAGCTCTTGGTGTAAAAATGCAATCAGTTTGGCTTTCAACATATTATTTTGAGCAACACCATGGCTGTTCTCCCCTATCCACACGATTCGCTTATCGGCAATATAGGGACGGATGGGTTCGAAATCGGTGTGATTGCATGCCGATGGTTCGGGAAATCGATAGCTATTGTTCCGAATCCAGTTCACTTCTTGCACATATTTCTTACTGAATCGCCCAAAAAAATTCATATTTCTACACCTCCTCAGATGGAAGCATTACTTCTTGTACTCCTTGCTCTCCTTTCGCTTGAAAATCATCCTTATTCCCATTATTATTCCGATGAGTAGCGCAACCAAGATAGATAACGTAATGGATCCTATCTTCATAAAGCTGTACATTAGTTCTTTCAACAGTGCTAATAACATCTTCTTATCCCTCATTTATTATGGATTCAACGTCTCCTCTACCTGGAAAGAAAGATTGTACCTGCAAATGGTATAGATATCGATATTCATTACATCCATGCATCAATTGTTGGTGGGTTCCCATCGCTTTTAACTGACCCTCTTCCATATACATAATACGATTAGCAAATTTAGTAGATGTATAACGGTGAGAAATAAAGATCCCAATCTTGTTATCAATGAGTTCGGTGAATGTTTCGAACACTTTTCTTTCCGATTCAGGATCAAGTGCAGCACTCGGCTCGTCTAATATATAGACACTACCTTCCTTAAAAAATGCTCTGGCAATCGCTATTCTCTGCCATTGCCCCCCAGATAGTTGGATTCCCCCGGGAAACCATTTTCCTAATTGCGTATTTATTTGATTCGGCAATGCTTTTACCACGTCCAATAATCCAGCTTTGGATACAGAATAATATATTTTATTATCGTCCTGCATATTTTGGTAATCGCCAAGCCCGATATTTTCACGCACGGTCATTTCATATTGCATAAAATCTTGAAAAACGACGCCGATGTTTCTTCGAATCGATTCTGTCGTATAGTTGCAAATAGGAACATCGTTTATTAAAATTTCACCTTCATAACCTTTATACAGTTGGGCAATAAGTTTAATCAACGTTGATTTTCCAGAACCATTTTTCCCTACGATGGCAATGGTATCCCCTCTTTTCAGCGAAAAATTGATGTTTTTCAGTGCATAATCATCCGTGCCCGGGTAAACAAAGAAAACATTTTTAAATTCAATGCTCTCCATGTTCGTAAGCGTAATCTTTTGGCCATCATCAGGATCCGGCTTTGGTTGAGCTGCTTGCAAATGTAGAAAATGAAAGAGCTGTTCAATATAAAGGTTGTGCTGACAGAGTCCAACGATACTTTGTGCCAGCCGTTGGGAGGTCGATTGCGTAAGTGTAATCGCCTGAATGTAACTAATAAAGCTGCCTACTAAGATCTGTTTCAGGAGCGCAGCCTTGGCGATCATAAAGAAAGTTATTGTCATTAGGGTTACATTCACCATGTTACATACCATGGCAAGCTGCAACCTCTTCTTCGCCATATGCTTATCTTCTTGATAAAATCCTGCCACGATCTGTGCGAACTGGCGCAAGAGATAGCTTCCAATTCCAAATAGTTTGACTTCTTTATAGGCTTTATCATGCGTTAGCAAATGCGTATAGTACCAACTCATTCTGCTCCTGTTCGCACGTTGCCAGTGGACGTTAAATTCGAAGTTGCTGAGTTTCATATAAGAAGGTAAGGAAGCAAATGGGGTTACAACCAACAGCAGACTGATCCACCAGTTCCACTGAAATAAGAAGATAACGGAAGCAACCATCGTCGTTATGCTTGTGATAACGGACAATAGTTGTTGAAAAATTTGATAAGGACGGAAACTGGTTTCTTGTTGGGCTCGTTTAAGCTGATCCAGTACTGCAACGTTCTCAACGTCCTCTTGCTCCAACGTGCCCGCCTTTTCTAATACAAGCATATTCAGATGATTTGACAATAACGTCTGAAAAAGCCCCTCCAAATATTCGTGGATAAGATTCAAAATATCTCGCACGATGAAAAAACCTACAAAAAATAAAAATACGAATAAGATTCCCAGCATGCTGCTATCATTCGTTGTGATGATCGAATTCACAAGCAATTGCGTTATATATAACGAAATGACCGGGCTAACGCCCTGAAGCAACGCAATGATAAATATCGCAGTAAAATACAGTTTATGCGTCCGATAAAATAGGGTGCATAGTCTGGGCCAATAAATGAAGGTACGAAATATCGCCTCATAGTTATCGTTCACGTTTTCTTCCACTTTATCATTCCTTCACCATTATGAAATGAGGAAAATATAGTCCCACTCGTAATCTTGTTGTCTCAATATACTCATCAGCACAAGCAGAATTCCTGCTGTCCCGACAAGAAGTCCTGGATTCTGCGTCGATCCATAATCATTATCACGGAATCCGAATGGAAGTTCCTGCTTATACTCATCAAATATGACTTCCAACGCATTATCTATGCATTTCCTGTTCCATTCTCGTCCATGCTTGAGATGAATTTTATGCAGTAAATATACAAAGCCAGCAAAACCGTGACAAAACGTTGGGGATGTAATGGACCAAGTTTCTATTGGCCGACTCATCATTTCCTGATACGCACGAATCGCCAACGATTCACGAGCCGAATCAGCTAGCGCATTTGCCGCCAACAGTAAAGTATGGCATATTGCTGGAATACCGTAACACCATGATTCATTGTTCCTTGTCTCTTCAGCCCTCGAATCGGCAACATATTCCTCCAACGATACTCGATCAGGCCATATCGTACCATAGTGGTCGTGTTGCTTCCATCGTTCCAAAAAAGTACATATGGCTTCAATCGCCTGAAGCTGCCCCTCTACACGAATGCCTTTCATATAGGAAGAACTCAGTAGCGACAAGGGTCCTACTATCCCATGGGAAATTCCTAAATTGAAATTTCCTTGTTTATACTTTATCTTCTCCAATTCAAGAAATTGGTTCGATCTGGGGATATACCACCCCGGAACAAGATCTCCATCCCTTTTGAATTCACGGCATAAAGCAACAAGATAGTGTAGGATAGCCGTTGTACAGGAAGCACTCTCCTTATCATTATATTGCAGCAAGTACCGTCCAATTCCTGAAAGACCTTCCATACAGTCGTAATCCAACATATCCACGTGACCATGCAGATGATCTGTTGCCTGCTCAATCTCTTGCGGTAAATGGGCTAATATAAAGCTGTGCAGATCAGTCGTCATCTTTACATCGTTCTGATATGTACGATTCAGCAATGCAGTACTTGCAGCAATTCCCGACAGTCCCGACCATAACGATAAAGAATAAACATTGCCGTTATTAATCAATGTTTGCAACCTGCGCACATATTCGTGTCCAACTCCTTGCCAGCCCTCTTCTGGAAACAAGAAGTCAAGCTCCACCATGAGTATAATCAGCCCTGGTATCCCGACAGCCAAAGAGCAAAGATCCGCGTGGCTATATTCTTGATCCTCATAAAAGGCGATAACCTCGTCCACGTCACGGTACGTTTGCTTTACATGATTAATAATCGTTAGGATTTTGTTTATTTGATATGTCTGCCTCTCTGAATCAGCCTCTTTACATTTCCACATAGATGTTTAGGCCCTTCTCTTTCTTGATATAGCTCAGATTATGAAGAGTATGGTAGGCAAAACTCATGATTTTCTCCTCCAAACTCTGGTTCATGCCAATCAATCGATTTAAGCTGAGGTGGATAAAACTAGACAGAATTGTATCTGGTTTATTGTACAATTTTTCCGTGCTTTTCATTTCCTCTATGTATGTTTTCATTTGTTTTGAACGATGTTGGAACTGCTGATAGACATAGCAACCATCTTTCATTGATTGAAAATGATTCCAATCATTCGAATCGTTGCCAATCTTCATATATAATGAGCGCTGCTTCCTAAACTCGTTCGTGTACTTCTTACAAGAAGTCATTCGCTTCAACCAATTCAATTGATCTTCAAAATGAGGATAAAAGGCAGCAACATAATCGATTACATTAATGACTCCGATATTTTCCAATGTTAGCAGGGTATCTTTTCTCTGAGAGAGCTTAATGGAATTGGAGACAAAGCGACTATCTGCATCAAACAGCTGCTCGGCCCAACCTATCAGGTTCGGTCCACCGTATCTCTCGATCTCAGGCTCATAACTATCCAAACAAAATTTCGTTACCATCCCCTTGGAGATCATGTGCTCCATCCAAGAATGGAAGGCCGGAAATAATATATTCATTAGAAGTTCCGGCTTGCCTTGGAATCGAAGACGTAGATGTGAACGGGGATCTGCATATCGCATAAAGAAGAACAGGTCGAAAGCTTTCCCTTCCAGCTCATGAATAAACCCGGGTAACTCGGTACCCACCCAATCATCCGCTCTACTATTGATACCATATAGTTTGAAATACATCCATTCGCTTCCTGGTGGGTATACTCTTCTTATTTCCGTCAAACTTGAATACGTATTGAAGGCTTCGATTTCATTCTGAATATACTTGTTTGGCGTCGTTATGCGAATTTCCTGTTGTAAAGGAAATACGGCTTCCATACAATATGATCGGTGATCAACTGACTTGGAAATAAAGTTGCCACATTCAGCTTCAATTTCCGTTACAACCATGAAGCCATCTTCAAGCAACTTGTTTACTTCACCCACCAATTGCTTCAGGTGAAATTCACTGTCCAAGTCATACATAATCCGATGATCTGCTTCTGTTACGTAAATAAACCTAGGAACTTGATATTGATCTCTCCATTGCTGAAGCTTTTTTACCCGATCCTGCTCTCTATCATTCGTGGAAAAAGCTAGTATTTTTCTATCAATATTCCAAGTTGCAGGGGAAAGTACGATTCTTCCATACCTAACCCTCGGCAAATAGGGCAGACGAGATAATAGCCCCCAATAGAATCCGCGCCAATTTTTATACCGTGACATTCCTAACTCACACATAAATCTATAGATGTTAGCGGTTCCACTGGTAAAGTTAAGCATATGATTCGTTACGGGGATTATCTCTTTGTTCAGCCTCCGTGATTTAAGATAGAACCTGTATCCATAGCTACCTACGACCAAATCATCCAAAGTGATTTCTTCAAACCGACTGCTAATGCTCGTTCCAATAACAATCTGATAATTTGTTAGGCTTTTGGTCATGACTACATTCGTTGCCTTAGATTGTCTAGGCAAATATACGACCTCAGCAAATATTTTGTTTGAATGCTCATCCGAAACTTCCTTTAGTCGATCCGTTACTGCATCATCCACCATATCTAGAAATCTTCCAAAGCTTTTGCCTGCTCCAGCAGACCCAGGATTCGGTCCCAAAATAAGCTGATAATCTGTATCATCTTTGCCTGAACTAACTATTGAGAAATATAACTCCATTGTTTCCGGAAACGATAGAAAATCATCCTCGCAACTCATGGTAAGGTTGTTTATAATCGCATCTGTTACTTGTAGTTCCCCCCCTTTCTTCATTGCATCCCATGCATAGTTCATTAGTTTCCTAGAGTAAACGATATCCTCTTCATCGTTATTCTGTAATCCATAGATGCTTTTCGGATTTACATAAGTAGGAGGTGCCCCCAAGCCAATATCTTCATCTAGCAGTTCACATAAAGGAACCTCTCTTGAAACCCCATATGCTTCTATAAACTCCTCATGATATTGCCTAAGATGCTTATACCATACGGACTGCGGTGAAAGCTTGAGCAAAATGTCAGCCGTTTGATTTAATTCTTTTTTTATACGCTCGGTAATCGTGTTGCTGATCATAGATAGTTTCACATCAATTTGCAGCGGGGTTTGTACTTCAGCTAGCTGATTCATCCGTGCAACTGTTGCTTCGTAAATCGGCAATCCTGCTCCAATTTTCTGTTGGTTATAAGCATGAATAGAACATCTAATTTCAAGTAAACGCTCGTGTAAAGTATGAAGTTCCTCAATGAGACTAACCTTCCCAATGAGATAGTCAAAGGCATTTTCATCGGTTAACGGGGGCCGAAGTGTACTTAACAAAAATTCGTTCTTAAATAAAGTGAATGTAAAATTTTCAACCGTCTGCTTATCTACCTGGTTATACCTCTTATGAATAAGCTGATTCAATTCCGTCATATTTATGGGAGCATATGCCTGCTTCCGGGTAAAATCAACAACTTCATTCCAATTGGCGGAAGCACATGTGAAATCTTTATTGCTATCTGTGTACTCGCCGTAAGAAGTAATAAAAGGAAGTTTGATTCTGTCGCCGACTTTGTAGGCCATCAAGTTGAATTTGACGTCTAATTTCTTTACAATATTTATGTCATTTTCTATATTTTTTATTATTTTCAACAACCACTGCATGTCCGGTCTAGCTCGCTTTACATGTTGCTCAACAGCACCTATTTGAATCGCATTCTCCGTCCCAAAAGCTCCAATGCCTATCCCAGAAAATAGTCCGAATGGAGTTGCTCTAGAAGACATGCGATTGATATATTTGAATAAGCTTCCCATCACTTTTTGACATTGTTTATCGGTTTTATCCGTTTTCATTACACTTGAATACAAAGAAGGACTTGCGATCGCAATCGCCTCAACAATCGCAGGGTGCTTTAACATCTCTGATGGATCACCAGCAACGTCATTAAAGTAGGAAGTGATATTCTCTACAAGCAGTAATGGTGTTCTAATCATAAAAAAATCTAAAGGTATATAGGTAACGTGTGATTCCGCTTGCATATTATCATCCTTTCCAACATTCACTACATGAATTCTTCAGACATATCACGGCACTATATTACTTAGCAACTGGACAGTGTACTATCCAAGTCACGGACAACCTGGCGTACAATGCTGTGTAATAGTGCATCCACACGTTCCCCCGCAAGTTACTTTTGTTACCCAACATACTGCGGTTCTTACGGTATCTGGATGAACAACATCATGATGAAAACTTTGCACTTTAACATCTAATTCAAACAATTGATTTTGCATGCATAATCCCCCTATTGAATATGAAGTCGCCGTGATATGCCAGAAAAATACATGTAATCAGGAACGCAAGAGATGTAAGGATATTACATTGTACTAGAATCAATCCCTGAGTGGGCCTACTCCGACTGAAAAACAACCCTCTACCGTCCATTATAGCATAAATAAGGAATCTAACAACATTTTTTCCTAAAAGGGAGGATACCCTTAACTATCGATAGAAATGATAACATCGAAAGAATGAAATTCAGTTAGGTATAAGCCTAAACCGCAATTCAGCCGCCGTAGAATCATTTCTAAGGCGGTTTCATAGATATGTAATTCTACGGCCAAATACCTGCCCGTCACAATGGATAGACTGCCTCCTGTAGCTTTATTTTTCATCATGCAAGTGACCATACCAATACGCTGGAAATTAGGAACGTCCGGGAAAGAGCGATTCTCGTATTTCCGACGTGCTCATGGATTGTAGAGTTTGTATTCTTTCCCGCTCTGCTTAATCGTGGCTTTATACCCTGGATTGACTACAACATCAGCTTGAATCGATCGCTGCTCTTCCCCTTGCAGCACAAAAAGTGAAGGTTCCTTTTCCTAGTATTTGAAGTTAGAAAAACGAGCTGTCGCGGCTCATGCTTGTCCAATTTCACTTCACAAACCGACCGCTGCACACAAATCGTGCCGTTTCCTGACATCGGCTCGTTTCACAACGTGTTCACGATGTGTGCAACCAAGCGTAGATTGTGCTCAATGAGCATATTGCGCGACTGTACATTCCCATCCGCCGCCCGCTGCAAATGCTTCATCTCATCCTCTTCCGCCGACGGTTGTAGAAACGTATTGTTCTTCACGTAGGATACAAGGAGCGTAAATTGCTTGATAAGAACTGAACAAAGAAAAAACGAGTGATGATGAAGGCACCCACGGCAAAATGGTCTCTTCCAAACTCGTTGTCAAGTTCGCGTGAACAACCGCAAGGGCAGTCAACGAATCTCTACCATGGAGAATCTAGTTTACGCTTGTTAAGTACAACTAAGAATAACGCACCTAGAATGAGTCCGTAAAATAGTGATGCTCCAAGCGCCGACATTTTTAAAAAGAGTGTCGCATCATCATAATAAGATAGAACATGTATGGTTTTGTCTACGGGTGGGAGTAATAAAATTGCATATTTCAGCCTCTCAGGTAATAGCTTTTCGAGCGGTGATACGCAAAAAGTAATGACGATTAGAAAACTTAGCATTAGGAAAGACGTTAAACGCGAACGAATGAATTTTGAACTGAACCAGCAGGCTAACGAGACTCCTAACCAAGATATAGATAAATGATAGAGAAATGCCATGAATAATTCTTCAAAGCTAGGGTTCCTATCAAATTTATGAAAGAGTGCCGGAAACAGTACTGCGTAAAGGGCAAGTGGAATTGTAAAGATCCAGCTGTATAATAATTTAGATAAATAAAGAGTAAATAAACTACCGGAATGTAGCATCGTCACTGATTCTTGGTTAGGCGTTTCGATATCAATGATCGTATAACATAATACGCTTGCAACAATAAATAGAAATGATATGGAAAACGCATAGCTTTCCATTACGGGATTAGGTACCACACTATAAACAAAAATGATTCCAAGGATAAAAACAAACGTTGGTGGTCCATATCGATATGATCGCATAAAACAGGTATGTAAATACGAAAACAAAAAATTCATGGAGCCATCTCCATTCGTTGTAAGGTGATAATCTCTACTCCTTTATGAACGAATTCCATCATAAAACCATAGTAATCCTTTTGCATAATGATAAATTTAACTTGGCCATTGTCATCTATTTTCCAAGTGACTTCTGGAAAAAGACTCGTTAGGTGGTAGAGTGCTTCCTGGGTTAAGACACATTCAAGTTCGAAAAAGGTAACGTTTGGACTTTGAGAAGCTACTATATTTTCTTCCCTCAACCTACCTTGTCGAATCCAATAGGTACGACTTTCTAGTTGATTTGCAAGGAAAGGATCATGAACAGCGGCTAAAATAGAGGTACCTTTTGCTTTTATTCTCTTCAGGGAGGCAAGTAAATGCTCGATCGATTCCTTGTCCAGCCCAGAGAAGGGTTCATCCAAAACAAGCAGATCCGGTGTTTTGATCGTAGCCTGCATTACGTTGACTTTTTGCAGCATCCCTTTCGAGAAATGAGTCATCAGTGAACTTTTGCTTTGTTCGAGGTTAAAAAACGTGTGCAGCTCCGTAATGCGCTCTTGAAGAACGTTTCTAGGCACATTTGATATTTTACCCATGTGGGTTAGGTACTCCGTTGATGTCATCCTTAACTTCGATAACCGATCAGGCGTATAACCGATCACTAGTTTTGAATGTTTCAGTGCTCTTTGTCCCGTAGTTAATGGAATTAATCCGGTCACAATTCGAAGTAACGTGCTTTTCCCAGATCCATTACTTCCTCTTAATATAATACATTCTCCTTGCCCAATACTCAGCGAAATATCCGATAAAACAACTCGATTACCATATTTCTTCGTAACTTCCTTTAATGTCAAAAAAGCATTAGACACCATTTTCTCACCACCATAAAAATGTATATACTCATTATGTTAACACAATTAACCAACTAAAGGAATATAATGTTATTCTATGCGATGACCTCCACGTACATCGCCCGCGAGTAGCCAAGCACCATGATCAACGCGTACCGCTTTTTCATTCGGCCGTCTTGCTCGACATGGAAATGGCCCCAATCCACCTGTGCTTGCTCACCGGGCTGCGTTTCGAACCGCTCGTCGCTTTCTCGCTTTCGACTGAATCGCCGGCCGCAAAGGCTGGATGAAGATGCGAAGGATGGTGCTGCCGTCGGTATAGCCTTTCGAGCGGATCTCCTCTAGCATGACCCTTGCATTCAGGCAGCCTTCCACCATACGATTTCGTATGTAGTCTTTATAAGCAGGCGTATTGCGATGGTTCCACAGCAGGATGATCAATGGACGGGTGCAAGCAGCCAAACGGCGGGATAGAGGTTACCGTAATGTTGAAAATCTGATTGCCATGGTCTACATGACCGCCAATAAGCTCCGGCTTTCGAGGCTCGGAGCCCGCCGAGCACAATAACCTTACTGCCTTGATACCACACTTCAGAGATTGAAACAGCGGTCAAGCGTTCTCCTTGAGGGCTGTTTCAATCTCTGAAATTCTCTTAAAAGCGGAAGGGTTATGAAACGAACATTGCTGCCTTTACCCACACAATAGAGCGAAGAGCCGAAACAAAGACTTTTGCAATTCAGGCCTGTTGATTAACCAAATTACCCCATATCAAAATAATCGGGATTCTCTTAATAGAATACAATGAATCCGTAACTGCCACTCAACGGGAAGCGAACAGAAAACAAGTAATCGGGCAAACCGGGCAAACCGGGCAAACGAAAGAACGGCATGCCGAGGCAAGCCGGTGCTCGTAACAT
>NZ_BALG01000007.1 GCF_000315235.1 Paenibacillus popilliae ATCC 14706
TCTGCTAAAGAAAACAGAAAGAATGAAGTCCCAGCAAAAGAAAAAGACGAGTTCTGCGCCCCAGCGCAAACCCGCCAATGAACATCCGTGGAAATATGGATCTAACTGGAAGACGATGATTACCCATCGAGGTGATGACATGAACAACATCAAAAAAAATCCTTGCATGTTGTATGCAAGGATGGAGAACAAATCCGATCCAATTTAGGCAGGCTTACGTATAAAGCAGCGTGATGACCAGCAGTTCATACAGAACAAGCGGCAGAATGACATTATTATAATACGCCTCTGACAATCCCCGCTGCTCTGTCAGCGCTCTAGTGTACAAATAGAGATGACATCTGTCGACGTTAACGATAATGCCATCATGCACTTGCCCGTCTATCGTCTGAACTCGCACATGCCGATCCTTATACATACGACCCATATGCTGAACACGGTCCCGTATAGAATACAGGGCTTGAACCGTGCCCGGCTCCATCTGGTAGATAACTTGTCGTAGATGCGGATGCGGGTAATGATGAGTGGAATATGGCTGATTCAAGGTCTCGAACCTCCGATCGGATTGAAATAAGGTACACTTCACCTTATGCGTATTCCGCAGGCATCAGCACAGAAACTTATTACTCCTCGTACCGCTAATGACAACTCGCACTCCAATATATAACAGAAGCAGCCACGCATGATAGCCAAGCCCTCCGGATAGATAGGGCAGTGGAGGTTATTCGATTACTCCTTGCTGCGGTAATAGATATGACGAAGCCGGAGGGACTGATCCTCTCCGATATCCAACAGGCCGTATGAATACTTCGGCTGAAGCCGTTTGTCCGACGGGGAGCCGGGATTGAAGAGCAGGATCCCCTCCCTTTCTTCCATATACGGGATGTGCGAGTGGCCGAAGACAATGAGATCGACACCTAGATTGCGGAAAGTATGGAAGGCGATATCCTTCGTCGATCCGCCTGCCCCGTCCCCATGAACAAGACCGATCCGGAGCCCGCCAGCCGCAATGATTTTGTGGCGGCCGAAGCGCTTCACAATATCCGCACCATCATTATTCCCGGCGACACTGTCAACCGGGGCCAGCGACTCGAACATCGGGATAACGCTTGGAGATGTCCAGTCTCCCGCATGCAGGATGAGGTCAACGCCGCGCAGCCCTTTGACGAGGGCGCAAGGCAGCTTCTGTCCCCGACGAGGCATATGGGTATCCGACACGATTCCGATGCGCATACGGCTCTCCTTCCTCCTTTTCTTTTTCCTAAAATAAATGGGTACCATTTTCCATTTTTCTTCTAAATTATATGCACCGCTCCCCTGATGTGAAGCTATAGGTTCTCGTATTGCAGCTTCTGCTTCGTCTCGAAGCGCTCCAGAGCAAGCTGAATAAGACGATCGAGCAGAGCCGGATACGTGGTGCCCATCTCCTGCCACAAAATCGGGTACATGCTGATCGGAGTGAAGCCGGGCATCGTATTGACTTCATTAATCAGGATGGCCATGTCGGAACGGCGGACGAAGAAATCCACTCTCGACAGGCCGGAGCCGTCGATAGCCCGGTATGCCTGCAGCGCCATCTCGCGGATGCGCTCCAGCAGTTCCTTGTCCAGCGGCGCGGGGATAGCGATTTGTGATTTACCGTCGATATATTTTGCCTTATAATCATAGAATTCGTTGGATGAGATAATCTCGCCCGGTATGGACGCTTGCGGCTCATCATTGCCCAGAACGCTCACTTCCACTTCCCGCGCGTCAACGAACTCCTCTACAATAATCTTCCGATCGTATTGCAGCGCAAGCTCAATCGCCTGCTTCAATTCCGCTGCATTGCGCGCTTTGGAGATGCCGACGGAGGAGCCGAGGTTCGCCGGCTTAACGAAGCAAGGGTAGCCCAGCTCGGTCTGCACCCGATCCAAAATCTCCGCTTGATTCTGATCCCATTCCCTACGAAGAAAATGCTCATATTTGCACTGCGGCAATCCCGCATGAGCAAAGACGTGCTTCATGATGGCTTTGTCCATTCCGACGGAAGAGGCGAGCACCCCTGCTCCAACATACGGGATATCGGCCATCTCGAACAGTCCCTGGATGGTGCCGTCTTCGCCGTTCGTGCCGTGCAGAAGCGGGAATGCGACATCGATCTGGTGCCGGTTCATGCCGTCCTCCGCTGACCCTTTCGCACTGTCCATGCCGGCGAACAGCGTCTCCATCGCCGTTACGGTTCCCCCACCGCACGATTCCAGCATCAGTTCCTCTTGGTTCGTGAACGGCCGGTCCCGCCATGTACCGACCCGCCACTCTCCCTTTTTCGTAATATAAAAAGGAAGGATCTCATACTTGCCGTAATCCATCGCTCCCATCACCGCAAAAGCCGTAGACAACGATACTTCGTGTTCCCCTGATTTGCCGCCATAGATGAGACCGACGCGCAATTTGCGTTCTTGTTCCATGTTCCCCTCCGGTTAGCGCCTGATGCGCCTGTTGTCTTCTCCCAGAATGCCCGTCACGCCTCGCACATCGGGCCACACCTCTAGAAGCGGGAACGAATGGTCTCCTTCCCCGCCTGGCAACCTACAATGCATCGACAATATGGAAAAAGCGGTACTTCGTCGCTTCCGTCCATGCATACGAGTCCTGGTAATCCCAGTACCGGTGGTGGCTGCTTACCGTGTGCGCGTTCACCAGCGGCATGCCGTTCGCATCGAATGCGGTGACCATCGTTGTATGCTGGTAATGGCCGTTGCCGTCCCAATCATAAGCAATGACGTCACCGAGCTGCAGATCACCGGGATGATCGACCAGTTCGGCCCGCAGACCGTGCGTGCTGTTCGTCAAATGCCGCTCCAGGCTGTTGGCGACCGCCCAACTGTAACTCCACGCTTCCTGGCCGTTAACCATGCCTTTATACCACCAGCCCGAATCTCTTCTCCCAGTATAGTTCATCGGTGCGCTGCCTGCAAAGAGACATTGCGAGACATAATTGGTGCAGTCGACCTCGAAGCTGAGGAAGCGCGAGTTCGGCTCATTCCACCATTCGTCCGCATAAGCGACCGCTTTGTCGCGGCGGTACGGAATGGCCCGGATCGAGCCGGCCGGCCCAAGTACATCCCGGTTCAACAGCGGCAGCGAGCGGCTCGAACGCGATGTCCGATTCTTCTCGGCTCCGACGAACTGCTGTCCCCGCCGCTCCGGCACCGGAACCTCCACCCTGGACACGACCCAACCGCTTCCTTCTTTGAGCAAGGTCAGCCGCTCTCTCTCAATTCTCTCATCCTTCAGAGGCAGCCCCTTCTGCTCATAGCTTCTTCGGATATGGAACTCGAGATCTACCATAACCTCCTGATCGGACTCATGAGTGCCCAGGAGCTTTGCCTGCGTCTCGCTTTTGGTCGGGCTTGCCCCCCGGCTCTCATACCACGAGACCAGCCTCCGCGCCCGTTCGCTCGCGAGGAGCGCATACTCCATGTCGGTCACCGACGCCTGGATGGCCCGGGGACGATCGTCGATTTCAGAACGATTATGCTGATCTACGTATAAATAAAGGGTCGTCTTCCAATCGTGACGCATCTCCTCTCTGCACCTCCTTCACTCACGTTTCCTGCGTCAGCCGCGAACGGAGCCAGTCGCTTTGTTTCTCCGCCGCCCGGTATGTTGCTATCCATTGTATGCGGAAATGCCGCTTCACATGTCGAAGCGGTAGATTTGGGCACCTTTGTTCGGGAAAGGCTCTTTACGGTGTCTTGCGAACACGATATACTAAAGATATGTAGAAACTATGAAATCAAATTTCATCAGGTGAAACGGATAGTGTGAAGCAAACGAAGCTTGACAGCGTAAAGTTCCATAACAGGACGAACAGAATATAGAGGGAGGTAGTTTTCAATGGCAAGAACAGATGCTTTCTCTACGGCCCGCGAGCTGACGGTCAGCGGCAAGTCGTACCGCTACTACAGCCTGGAAGCATTGGACGCGCAAGGCTACGAAGGAATTGATCGTCTTCCGTTCTCAATCAAAGTCCTGCTTGAGGCTGCCGTTCGCCAATTTGATGGCCGCGCGATTACGAAGGATCATGTCAATCAAATGGCAACATGGGCAGAAGGTCAAGATGAGAAAAAGGAAATTCCGTTCATTCCATCCCGCATCGTCCTTCAGGATTTCACCGGCGTTCCGGTGGTCGTCGACCTGGCGGCTATGCGCGATACGGTGAACAAAGCAGGCGGCGATCCGAAGCGCATCAATCCGCTCGTTCCGGTCGATCTCGTGATTGACCACTCGGTAATGGTCGACGCTTTCGGTTCGGATCAAGCTTTGGCATATAACATGAATGTGGAGTTTGAGCGCAACGAAGAGCGCTACCGCTTCCTGCGATGGGCTCAGACGGCATTCGATAATTTCCGTGCGGTGCCACCGGCCACCGGTATCGTTCACCAGGTGAACTTGGAATATCTAGCTTCCGTGGCCGCCACCAAGGAAGTCGACGGCGTGACCGAAGTCTTCCCTGACTCCCTCGTCGGTACGGATTCCCACACGACGATGATCAACGGTCTCGGCGTGGTCGGCTGGGGCGTTGGCGGGATCGAGGCTGAAGCCGGCATGCTCGGTCAGCCGCTCTATTTCATTACACCGGAAGTCATTGGCTTCAAATTGACGGGAACGCTTGCAGAGGGCGCGACCGCGACTGATCTGGCGCTGACCGTCACGCACATGCTCCGCAACAAAGGCGTCGTCGGCAAATTCGTCGAGTTCTTCGGTCCGGGTCTCGAATCGCTCAGCCTGGCGGATCGAGCGACTGTCGCCAACATGGCCCCGGAATACGGCGCGACGATCGGATTTTTCCCAGTAGATAATGAGACACTGAACTACCTTCGTCTTACTGGCCGCACCGAAGAGCAAGTCGCTCTCGTGGAAGCCTACTACAAGGCGCAAGGCATGTTCCGCCATACGGATATGCCGGACCCTGTCTTCACTGACCTCATTGAGCTCGACCTGAGCTCAGTCGTGCCGAGCTTGGCCGGACCGAAGCGTCCGCAAGACCGCGTGGAGCTGTCGAATATGAAGCCATCCTTCCTCGATGTCGTCCGCACGCCGGTCGACAAGGGCGGATACGGCTTGAGCGACAGTAAAATCGAACAGAAAGTGCCCGTGCTCCATCCGAACGGCGAGACAAGCCAATTGCCGACGGGCGCCGTCGTCATCGCGGCGATTACGAGCTGCACGAACACCTCCAACCCAAGCGCAATGCTCGGCGCAGGCCTCGTGGCGAAGAAGGCGGTCGAGTGCGGACTGCGCAAGCCGGATTACGTGAAGAGCAGCTTGACACCAGGCTCTCTGGTCGTTACGGAATATTTGAAGAAATCCGGACTGATGGCTTCGCTGGAGCAGCTCGGCTTCCATGTCGCCGGCTACGGCTGCGCAACGTGCATCGGCAACTCCGGTCCACTGCCGGATGAAGTAAGCCAGGCGATTGCCGATCACGACATGACGGTCGCGGCGGTCCTGTCCGGCAACCGGAACTTCGAAGGCCGCATTCACGCACAAGTGAAAGCGAACTACCTGGCTTCGCCTCCGCTCGTCGTCGCCTACGCGCTCGCAGGCACCGTCAATATCGACCTGGAGAACGAGCCCATCGGGTACGACAAGAACAACCAGCCTGTATATTTGAAAGATATCTGGCCGTCTTCGGAAGAGATCAAGCAGGCGATAGCGCACGCGATCAATGCTTCGATGTTCCGCAAAAAATATGAGCATGTCTTCACGCAGAACGAGCGCTGGAATGCGATTCCGGTTCCGGAAGGCGAACGGTATGAGTGGGATAAGAAGTCAACCTATATCCAGAATCCGCCGTTCTTCACGAACCTGGGCACCCAACTCGGAGTCATCGCCGATATCGAGCAGGCCCGCGTCCTGGCGCTGCTTGGCGATTCCGTGACCACGGACCACATCTCGCCGGCCGGCAACATCAAGGTGGATAGTCCGGCAGGGGAATACCTGAGTGCGCATGGCGTTCAACAGGAGGACTTCAACTCTTACGGTTCCCGCCGCGGCAACCACGAGGTGATGATGCGCGGTACGTTCGCGAACATTCGCATTCGCAACCAGGTGGCTCCGGGCACCGAGGGCGGCGTGACGAAGTATTTGCCGAACGATGAGATCATGTCCATTTACGATGCGTCCATGAAATATCAAGGCGAGAACACGAACCTGGTTGTCATTGCCGGCAAAGAATACGGCACAGGCAGTTCTCGCGACTGGGCGGCGAAGGGAACGTACCTCCTCGGCGTCAAAGCGGTCATCGCCGAAAGCTTCGAGCGTATCCACCGCAGCAATCTGGTCGGCATGGGCGTGCTTCCACTGCAATTCGAGGCAGGCCACAGCTGGAAGACGCTCGGCATCGACGGTACGGAAGTGATCAGCATCAAGGGCTTGTCGATCGACATTCAACCGGGACAATCGCTGCAAGTTAGAGCAACTCGCCAAGACGGCACGACGTTCGAATTCCCGGTAACGGTCCGTCTGGATAGCATGGTTGACGTCGATTACTACCGCAACGGTGGTATCCTGCAAACGGTACTGCGGCAAATGATCGCCGGAGAAAAGGCGAATGCGTAAGCGAATCGCTTGTCTGCATCACGATTGAGAAATAAAAACGGGGCTGTTCCCAAAAGGGATATGCTCCCCTTATCGTAGACAGGTTGCATAATAAAACCTGCTGCTGTGAGGGGAGCTTCTTTGTGCCTGAAGTACAATATCGTGCGTCAGAGAAACTCGCTGTCCGTCCATTTTTTGATCGACTGCTTCACCAAGTCGGGAGGGATCGCAAGCGAGTATGCTCCGACTTCACTTCCAACTTATTCTGAAACATGACCTTCCCGTTGTGAAATTCAGCCTGTTCAATGTAACCCCCCAAAAAAGAAGCGGCTCACTCATTGAGCAAGCCGCCTGGAACATACTATTCACTAAATTCATCCATCTCTTTCTTTCGCTTTAAAAAGATACGTATCGCTTCATCTTCGCGCTCGATAAGGTCATCATAGTGTGAATCAATCGTTACTAGTTCTTTGTAGCCCCAAACCGCACTGATACCGTTCTCGTCTCCGTAACATTGATAGTACCATTCCAACGGAAGTAATGGGTCAGTTACCTCAAATAGTTCGGCAGGATACCATGATGGGAGATTTTCATAAGTTCCAAGTATTAGATAGCTTAAAACTCCTCGGTAAAGATGTTGTCCGCATACAATATACATCTCATCAATTTTAATTGAGTACTCGGTTTCGTTAGTGTCTCCTAGTTCCTGTGTCTTTTTCGAAAGTTTGTCGCCTGTATTGGCGATACACCTGACCTTCATCGAATCACCTCATTATTTTATCTTAAAATCATCTATTTCTATTCTTACCTTCTAACGTCTTGCCTGCGGCAGGATTTGACATCAATTCTCCCATTGCAAGTTGTTCTTTTAGATTAGTTGGTTGATGTCCTCCTTTTGCCCTATAGGCATAACGAGAATTGAGATCGCCATTTATCACCATATCATCGAATTCTGTCCTGACTCCTTGCCCGATATTGATTTTCAAAGCAACGTTAGAAACAGTGCGCAGAGCGAATGAACAAATCGCTTGCATGAAACCGAAAGCGGATTATTTTGATATGCTTGTAGAAAGCAACCTACTACGAACTTCCGGGAAACGGCCAAGGAGTTACAGGTGAAAGAAAGAAAACTCATCAATTGGTTACAAGAACAAGGTTACGTATATCGGGATGCGAAAGGAAAACTGAAACCGCACGCGCAACATACCGAAACTATTTGAAATCAAAGAGCGGAACGAAATGGAAAGTCAGGAGTAAGAACGTTAATAACAGGCTCTTCGCTCTACTGAATAGGTAAAGGGCAGCAATGTTAGTTTCATAACCCTTCCGCCTCTAAGAGAATTTCAGAGTTTGAAACAGCCCTCAAGGAGAACGCTTGACCGCGGTTTCAAACTCTGAAGCGGGGTATCAAGGCGGTAAGGGTTATTGTGCTCGGCGGGCTTCGAGCCTCGAAAGCCGGAGCTTATTGGCGGTCATGTAGACCATAGCAATCAGATTTTCAACATTACGGTAACCTCTAGCCCGCCGTTTGGCTGCTTGCACCAGTCCATTGATACCTTCGAGCAGTCCATTGGTCATCCTGCTGTGGAACCATCGCAATACGCCTTCCTCATGCCGTTTGATCGTCTTGGCTAAGCTGATCATGGGTGTAAGCTGAGACCTCGTGGCCCAGCCGATCCACTCCCGCAGGTACACATCCGCCAAGATATGTGGGGTTGTCCAGAGATCCTGAAAGGCCAGCTTGAGACGATAGGCTCGCCCTGTCTGCAAGTTGCTATCCTTTAGGCGCAGCAAGGTTTCCATTTGATCGGCTTTCAGGTTCGCCTCGTTCTTCAGCCAGATGTATTTCGTACGTTTCAGTTCCGGTGTCTGCTTCTGCTCATGAATTCGTACCTCGTCGACGGCTTCCCCTACGAGCTTCATCACATGGAATTTGTCAAATGTGATTTCGGCGTCAGGGAAATACGCTTCGATTCCTCGGATAAAAGCAGCTGACATGTCGCAGCATACTTCTTCAATCTGCTGCGCGGCTGCGCCTTTGGCCGTCAGATGCGACTTGAAGCGATCCAGGGTATCCATGCCTTTACCTTCGGTTGCAAATAGCACCGTTTTGCGATCCACATCCACGAATAAGGTAATGTAGCGGTGTCCGCGCCTTGAGGATGTCTCATCAATCGCAATTCGTTTCGTCTTGGATAAATCAAGCTCTGCCATCGCCTTGTCAACGTAGTGATGGAAGATGCGCCACATCCGCGTATCCTGTTCTCTAAGCTCACGGGCTGCCGCATTGACGGGCATTTCCGCCATCAAACGCATCGCCCATGCTTCAAAAAGCAATGTCCACATCTGCTATCCCGCCCTATTATTTTCTTACTGAGCAGTATTGACTATTTTACATACTCAAACCTGATTCTAATAAGTAAGTGAAGTAGGCCAGTTTTTTTTCGAGCTGGAAGCCCATAGACCGCCTCGGCCTACACTTCACTCCCACTATATAAGAAAATAGCGGTAGATACCATGGCCGTGGTATCTACCGCTAATGTTAGTATGTTTCTTTGTGTGCAAGTATATCAGCAGCGTCACGACAAACGTCAATAACGCGAATATCCAAAGTCCAAATTGGAACATAACGGATAGTGCTTCGTATACGCTCACAGGCATCACCTCCCTTCCGGGAGAGTTAGCCGACCGCCATAAAGCCTTTCTATTGCTCGTCTATCATACCATATATTTTAATATATGGGGACAAAAGACGACAAATTTTCGTAATTGCTCACTACTAAGAAATCCGTAAGCGTCAAATACGGACCACCTAGCATCAAGGACAGATCTGTGAGATGATGGCGGCAGCCACAAAAAGAACGGCAAACAGCCCTCATTCAGTAGTGAATCAGGGCTGTACCAACATAAATGATTCAATGGGAATGCGGCATCCGGATATCCTCGGACAAGGTCGGGGACCACGGCAACAGCGCATCCAGGACCTGAGAGTCCTTCGGATTCGACAATTGCGGCAATTTCTCCAGCACGTACTTTAGGTATTCGTAAGGCTTTAACCCGTTTTCCTTTGCCGTTTCGATCAGGCTGTACGTGATGGCACTGGCTTTCGCCCCCTTGGGCGTGTTGGCAAATAGCCAGTTCTTGCGCCCGATCACAAACGGCTTGATCGCCCGTTCGCTTCGGTTGTTATCCAGTTCCAGCCACCCATCCTTCACGAACTCCACCAGCTTCTCACATTAGTTGCGGCAGTACTCCATCGCCTGGCCCAGCTTGCTTTTGGGCAGCACTTGGCTGCGCTGGATTCTCAGCCACTTCCGGAATGCCTCCAGCACGGACTCACTGTACTCCATCCGCAGCTTCTGCCGCGCCTCTGGATTCTCTTCCCGCCACTGTCGCTCCAACTCATACAGCTGGTTGCAGAACGACAGCCCCTCCTGGGCTCTGGTTCCTTCCGGGCTTACTCCCTTCGGCAACGCCGCAAGCGCATCCGTAAGACTCTTCGCGCATGCGCCCAGCAGCCCAATAGTGTCGCATGCTTCACTTTGTGGTATCCGGCGTAGCCGTCCACTTGCAGATATCCCTGAAAGCCGGACAAAAAGTCCCGGGGATGCTCGCCCTTGCGGCTTTGCTAGTAGTTGTACAGCACGATGGCCGGTTCCATCCGTCCGCTGCGGACAGCCACATGTACGATTCCTGCTCGGCTGAGCGCCTCGGCTCCCGCAACACTTGCAGCGGCGTTTCGTCCGCATGGAGATGATCCCTCTCCACGAGCAGCGCGTGCATCCGTTCGTAGAGCGGGATGAACCACAGCGTGGCCGCTGCGATCACCCAGTTGGCCATGGTTTGTCGCGACAGATTCACGCCTTGGCGCCGCAACTCCTGCTCTTGGCGATATAACGGTACGCCTTGTCCGTACTTCTGGTTCAGAATATGGGCCACGGCAGACGGGGAGGCCAGACTCCCGGGCTGGATCGGCTGCGGCATGGGCGCCGTCAGGATCGGCGTTGCGATTTCTTCGCGCTCGCAGTGCCGGCAACTATATTGGAAACGAACGTGGTTCAACACCTTCACCTGGGCGGGGATGAAGATCAGTTCCCGGCGGGTCTGGCTGCCCATTTCATGCAGCTTGTACCCACAGCACGGACAGATCTGCTCCGCTTCCGCAAGACGGTACTCCACCGTTTCCTCCGGCAGTCCGGCCAGCTTCTCCTCCCGTTGGCCGGGATATTTCTTGCGAGTATAGGCGATGGTCTCCACGGAAGATTGTTCCTGCTCAGGCTTGGCTTCGACCTCCACTTCGTTAAAATGGACATCACGAACGGGGCCGCATCGGCTGGCCAAGCGAAGGTTCCCTTCTCCAGGCGACGGTAGTAGACCCAGAAGCCGTTATGCTCCCAATGAAGAATCTTGAGCTTGTCACGCTGGCGATTACAGAAAACAAACCAACTGGAGGAACAGGGATCGAGGCGGAAGCCTTCCTGAACCAGTGCGGCCAGACCGTCGATGGATTTGCGCAAGTCGGTGCTGCCGCAAGCCAGGTAGATGCCGGAAGCAGGAGGGTTCAGCATACGGACAACGCCCGAACCACGTCCGTGAGCCATTCAAGGGAGACGCCGGGGGTGACCTCTATGGTCGCAGGTCCCACGCGAATCACAAGCGCCTTCGCGGAGGGTGGAGTGTCCGGTTGAAGGGTAACCGCCACCCAGCGGGCTTGGTCAGGAGAAGCAGATGCCGTGGCGAGGCGGCGCTGCCAATCTTGAAATTGCCGACGCTTGATGCCGTGGGCATCGCACCACTGAGCAGGAGAAAGACCGCTCTCGCCCTGTTGGCGTAAGCGATCTTGCCAAAGTTGTCTACGTTCGATGAACGTCATAAGAGGAGACCTCCTTCATCAGGATAGCACCAGTATCTCATGAAGCACGCTCCCGTTGAAGGTGTTCACAGTTTGACGCTCACAACAATACTATCTGTGAAATCAAAATTTTCTAGAACATCATGCAAACTGGAAGCCAACACTATTATTCACCTACTTTTTAAAATAGAACAAACTTAGCCGTTGTTATGCTTTTAAACGTTGCCATGGTAAAAAAAACCTTGAGCGGCGTAGAGAGCCGATCAAGGTTTCAATATTTAAATATTTGCTAGCACTTCGTCTACCGAAATTGTAAACATGTTAGGGTCTTCTTTTTTTATTCCCTTTAGTAAATCGATAACTGTATTCCGTGCAGTTATATCAATTTGTGAAAGTGCAATTCCATAAGCTAGACGAACTTGAGGATGATTTAAAATTCTGTAGTGTAAAATTTCCATCCATTCCTTAGCATTATTTATGACATTGGAGACTGATGATGCAATTAATCGTAGTCCTTCCTCCATCTTACTTTTGTACAGCTTCTCAATTCCATGTACCAGTCCAAACATTACTTCATGCTGTTCTGTACGGTCGTCAAATCCTAATAGTAAATCTGGGAGGATTGAAATATCATTAAGATTGATCAGTAGTTCCAATGATCGCTCAAATTCTAAAACTTCTTGATTAGTCCTAAGTAAGCGATTATTAAAAACTTTTTCTAGCTCTAGTTTCGTATCCAAAGTATCTCACCCTATCCACTCATTTTCCAAATAAATTCGGATAAACATCTTTGTTCATTTGGATTGTATTTTGGAGACCTTGTCTTATTTCAGGTGTGTATAACCCGTCTCTCATGTAAATTCTTCGTGCGTCCATTATATCATTTGCCAGTGCATCACGATAATTTAGATTTAAATAACCATCAAGTTTTTTACCAGATAAACCATAAGTATAAGTATCTCTATGTCTTCCACCAGTTCCTGGATGTGGTTGTTCCATATTCATACTAATACCATCGTTTCTGCCTACCCCTGCTTGTTTCATTTTTCCAGCAGAAGGCATATGGTGCGGAGTGATATTATCAAATGCTGTTCCTTGTTTAATTAATTGCTTGTATGTCCCTACATTCCCTTCCCCTGGGAGTAGCCCCTTACCCGTCAACTTATCGAGCTTACCAAGCTTGCCGGGTTTACCAAGAGGAATTAACTCTGCTAAGAATGCTCCCCCATAGGCATAACGAGAATTGAGATCGCCGTTTATCACCATATCGTCGAATTCTGT
>NZ_BALG01000006.1 GCF_000315235.1 Paenibacillus popilliae ATCC 14706
ACCTGATCCAGCGGCACCTGCTGCGGTGGCACCTGATCCAGCGGCACCTGCTGCGGTGGCACCTGATCCAGCGGCACCTGCTGCGGTGGCACCTACTGCTCATCGTGTTGTCTCTGCTCCCGAAGCCAAGTTTCGCCTGGCTCCTGCCATCGATCCGATATTGCCACAGGAGATGGGAACGATCCGCCGCCGGAGAAGAACGAGGCGTCGTCTTCGCCCTTCCGCCGGCAGAAAGCGCCTGTCCCGGAGAAGGGGGGGGCTCCGCGGCAAGCGGCGGATCAGATCTGCGCGTAGGCGCCGCGCGAAGGCAGTCCGGTTATTACGCCGGCACCGTCATTCCAGCCCGCGCAACACACTTGTTGGCTCAAGAGGCCGCGTGCGCACCGTCCGCCGTTCTTCCCGCAAGAAGTCCCGTTCCGCCTTGACTGCCTAAGACAGGAGGAAGCATAAAACATGAATGTATTAATGATCTGTACGGAAAAGCTCCCTGTCCCTAATATAAGAGGCGGGGCCATCCAGACTTATATTGGCGGAGTCACTCCGCAACTGAACCAGCATCACCGTCTAACCATTCTTGGAAGATCCGACCCAGAGCTTCTGGACGCGGAAGTCGTCGACGGAATACGGTATGTCCGCATTCCGTCGGACGGCCTGTTCGAACCGTATGCGGAAGGAGTGATCGCCTTCCTCTCCCAACAAGGAGAACATTTCGATCTCATTCATATTTTCAACCGTCCCCGCCTCGTACTTCCGGTTCGCAGCGTCGCGCCGGCTTCCCGGATTATTCTCAGCATGCACAACGACATGTTCCAATCGGTAAAGATTCATCCGGAGGAAGGCAGCGCCGTTGTCGAACAGACGGAGCGGATCATTACGATCAGCAACTATATCGGGCAGGAAATCGTCCGACACCATCCACATGCCGCCCCGAAGCTGCGCACCATATACTCCGGCGTTGACCTGTCCCTGTTCGCACCGTGGATGGAATCGGACTACGCCCGCAACGAGCGGAACAGCCTGCGCGCCCAGAACCAGTTGGAAGCGAAAAAAGTCATCTTGTTCGTCGGCAGGCTGTCGCGCAACAAAGGTCCGCATGTGCTGGTGAAGGCCATGTCCCATCTCAAGCATTCGGATACCGCCCTGGTCGTCGTAGGCGGCGCCTGGTACAGCGAGAATAAGGTCAGCGATTATATCGCTTATGTCCGCGCCTTGGCCGCTCGCTCTCCTCTTCCGGTCATTACGACCGGATATATTCAGTCAGGCGACATCCACCGCTGGTTCTGTGCCGCAGATGTGTTCGTGTGCACCTCGGTCTGGGATGAGCCTCTGGCCAGAGTTCATTACGAAGCGATGGCTGCCGGGCTTCCATTTCTAACGACGGCCCGCGGCGGCAATCCCGAAGTATTGCTGAATGACAACGGCCTGCTCATCACCGATCCGGAGAATCCAGTCGAATTTGCCGAGAAGCTGAACTATCTCCTCTCCAATATGGAAGCCAGCCGGCAGATGGGACTGCGGGGCCGACGGCTTGCCGAGCAGCGGTTCATCTGGCCGCGCGTCGCCCGAGAGATACTGGAGGTATGGAACGGTCAATGACGGACAGACAGGCGCCGAAGCTCTCGGCGCCTGTCTCATGGGTATAGCTGTCGAAGTGCCTCTATCTCCGCCGCCAATCCCGCCTGAAGGCTAACGCGCGGATGATAGCCCAGCAGAGACTGCGCCTTCGCGATATCGGCCCAAGTATGGCGGGGTTCCCCGTACGTGTCGCCTGCGTACTGTATGACGGACTTCTGTTGAAGCTGTTCCTCCAGCAGCATGATGCAGGTCTTCACGGATGCCCGCTCCCGGCCGCCGATGTTCAATATCTCGCCGCGAATTCCATCCGCGTAGACTGCGGAGGCAATCCCTTCAACACAATCCGATACATACGTGAAATCGCGGGTCTGACTTCCGTCGCCGTACAACGTAATCGGATTTCCCTGCAGCATTTGACGGATGAAACGGTGAAAAGCCATATCCGGCCGCTGTCTCGGCCCATAAACGGTAAAGAAGCGAAGCACTGTGACCGGAATGCCGTCATTGTGCAAATAGACGCGACACAAGTGCTCTCCCGTTAATTTGCTAACGCCATACGGGGATAACGGCTCCGTCTTGGCGCTCTCGTCGACTCGCCCGCTCTGCTCGCCGTAGACAGATGAGGTCGACGCATAAATAAACTTGCGCACAGGATGCCGCTTGCAGCCTTCCAGCAAGCGCTGCGTCGCCACGATGTTATGTGCGGCATAAGCCGAGAATTCGGGGCCCCAGCTTGATCGTACCCCAGGTATCCCCGCCAGATGGCAGACCCCATCAACCCCATCCAGCAGTTCAATCATCGACACATTCAGCAGGTCGAGCTCATGGAAGATGAAGCGCGGATGACCCGACAGAACCTGAAGATTGAGCTGCCGATTCCGGCGGGGAGTCGATGAATCGATAAATCCGTCAATGCCGATGACATGCGTCTGCTCGTCCTGAAGCAGCCTTTCACAGAGATGGGAGCCGATGAATCCAGCAGCTCCCGTGACTAAAATGTTCACAATACGTCCCCCTCTAATGCGATGAGACAACCATGAGGAAGTCCCTATTTGGGCGGTTGGACTCCCACTCCTTGATAATCGTAGCCCCAGACCACCATCTGCGCCGCATCCAGCATATTTCTTCCGTCGAACAGGTACGGCGTTCTCATCGCGTCCCGAAGCTTATCCCATTCCAATGCCGAATAGGCGGGCCATTCGGTGCAGATAACGGCAGCATCGGCTCCTTGCAGCGCTTCCTCCGCCTCCAGGCATGGAGTCAGCCGCGCCTTTTGGGCGGAGTCGGGCATGCGGGCGACAGGATCATGTACCTTCACTTCGGCCCCATGCTTCAGCAGGTAGGAGATGACGGCAAGCGAGGGCGCTTCTCTGAGATCGTCGGTTCCCGGCTTGAACGCAAGACCCAACACGGCTATTTTTCGTCCATTCAGCGTCTGCAGCTTCCGGCTCAACCGGGTCATCAGGTATAAATATTGGGTTCGATTGATCTGAACGACCTTTTCCAGCAGCGTTAGACGTACGCCGGATTGATCGGCCGTATGCAGCAGCGCTTGGACATCTTTGGGGAAGCAGGATCCTCCATACCCTATGCCGGCCCGCAGGAAGGAGCGGCCAATGCGCGAATCGAGTCCCATCCCTTCGGCGACATCAGACACTTGCACGCCGCATTGGTCGCACAACCGGGCAAGTTCATTCATAAAAGAGATTTTGGCAGCAAGAAATGCGTTGGAGGCATACTTGATCATTTCTGCGGTAGCCGGTTCCGTATGGAGGACGGGACAAGACATCGTATGATACAGTTGACGGACGATGTCTGCGGCTCTATCCGATTGGCTGCCGATAATGATGCGGTCGGGGTGAAGCGCATCGTGCAGTGCGCTCCCCTCTCTCAGAAATTCCGGATTCGAGACGACGTCAAATGGCTGCTCA
Source organism: Paenibacillus popilliae ATCC 14706 (assembly GCF_000315235.1). Classification (GTDB taxonomy): domain Bacteria; phylum Bacillota; class Bacilli; order Paenibacillales; family Paenibacillaceae; genus Paenibacillus_B; species Paenibacillus_B popilliae. Next base: position 3,507 of record NZ_BALG01000006.1, read on the forward strand.
GAAAACTGGCTGCCCGCTATCCAGCCGGCCACCTTGCGGTTCGTTCCGACGGACACAGTGCTTTTAACGACGATTACTTTATAATCCTGCATGTACTCGCCGATCTGCTCGGCCGCATGCTGAATGTAACTCAAATTCGCGCTTCCATCGTTCCCGGACGGAGTCCCGACGCACAAAAACAAGATTTGATGATCTTGGATCGCCAACTGCGCATCGGTATAAAAGCGTACATTTCCTGACTGAACATGCTTCACCAGCAGCCCGTCCAATCCCGGTTCATAAAAAGGAAGCTGTCCGTTCTGCATCGATTCCAACTTCGCCTTGTCCGTGTCTATCCCGGATACCTTCCAGCCCAGCTCCGCAAAAGCCAGAGCCGTCGTTGCGCCGACATAACCGAGCCCGATAACCAAGATATTCATTCCATCCACCTTCTAGATGGTGTCGCGATGAAATGCCGGCTTGCGATCACGCTGTTCAGTTCGGAGTGCTCCAAGTTCACATCTTCCAGCAAAATACTGTTCTTCACGTGACAATGGATAAGACGGGCACGCGGGCCGATCGTGACATACGGGCCGATCGTGCAATCGGTTAATTCACAGCTCGGATCCAATAAGATCGGCGGGATAATCCGGCATTGCGGGTAATCTATTACCCGGATCGGTTGCTCTGAACTCTCCAGTTCTTGCAATACCCAACGGTTCGCCTCCAGCCAGCGCTCCGTCGTTCCTACGTCAGAATGATTTCCGTCCGTTATGGAATACGCTACGGAATGATGGTGATTGATGAGCCATTGTATCGCATGGGTAATCTCATACTCTCCACGGGGAGAGGGCGATATGGAGTGAATCGCGTGAAAGAGAGCGGGAGTGAAGACGTAAGCCCCCAGGGACGCCAGGTTGGACTTGGGCTGCTCGGGCTTCTCCTCAAGCCCGATGACAAGATCACCCTTCACTTCGGCAATGCCATAGTCCTGCGGATAACCTACCCGGCCCAGCAGCATTCCGGCGTCATGCCCCTTACATTCTACCAAGTCACGCAGTTCGGACAGAGACTGAGCAATCAGGTTGTCGCCCAGAAGAAGCATGAACCGCTCCGAAGCGATAAAGCTTTCTGCTTGCTTGACTGCATCAGCAATACCTAGCGGAATATCCTGATAGAGATAAGTCACCGTGATCCCCCATGGTTCACCCTGTCCCAACCGCGCTTCGAACATCGCTTGATGGTCGCGCTGGATAATGATTCCAATCTCTTGAATGTTCAGTTCCACCAGTTTCTCGATGCAATAAAATAGAAGCGGTTTATTTGCTACGGGGAGAAGCGATTTTGGAGTATCCGTGGAGAATGGTCGAACTCTGGATCCTTTACCAGCACAGAGAATTAATCCCTTCATGACGCTCGCTCCTTTATTCGTTACAAGCATACATCAGCTTATGCTTCTCTATTCTAGCAAGTTAAGGCTTCCGTTCATTCATAGGAAAATATACTTTTGCTCATCTCAATCCGGCGGCTGCCAAGCGATTTTCCACTATCCCCCTCTCTCATTCGTCCAAACCTTCCCTGCCGTGAGACATAGAATAGAGGGAAAGTAAATTATCAAATTCATTCTAAGGAAAGGGTTGATCGCAATGAGCATAATTAAAAATGTAAAAAAACAACTCGAAAATCTGGGAGGGATCGATAGTATTGAGATTAAGTTTCAGGATGGAGAAGTCGTAGAGTTCGACGCCGATGGCGGAAACCTCGACTCTTTCCTGCAAGACATCGATCGGGACAGGGTCGCGGAAATCGAGGTAGAGCTGGATGGCGGGGAAAAGGTTACCTTGGATTGGGATAATGAGGACGACGAAAACGAAGAAGAAGAAGAAGAAGAAGATAGCGACGAAGAGGAAGACGGCATATTTGAAAATGTAAAAAGACTACTCAATAATCTGGGAGAGTTCGATAGTATTGAGATTAAGTTTCAGGATGGAGAAGTCGTAGAGTTCGACGCCAATGGCGGAAACCTCGACTCTTTCCTGCAAGACATCGATTGGGACAGGGTCGCGGAAATCGAGGTAGAGCTGGATGGCGGGGAAAAGGTTGCCTTGAATTGGGATAATGAGGACGACGAAAACGAGGAAGAGGAAGAGGAAGACTAATCCTTCCTTATGATGGATACAGCAAGATACAGCCTTTCTGAAGCGAGACTGCTCCAGAAAGGCTTTTTTTCGTCGATGGCCTATTTATGAGTCACTTCCATACCTTCATGTCGTCTCTGTCGATGTTCTTGCATGTACCTTGCTTTAACACCAACCAATACTTCGAAAACATCATACCTGTCAAAGTTGAGGAGCCGGCTTCGCAGCCTTGACCCCATCCCTTCGGTTCGTACAGCCAAGACATTCGAGAGATTACAGATAGACGAAAAAAATCACCGCCGCCAGCACCAAGCGGTAAATGGCGAATGGCACGAGCTTGATACGGTTGATCAACTTTAGGAAAAAACGGATGGAAATCAGGGCGAACACAAAGGCGCTGATAAATCCGATGACAAAGAAAGGCACGGCTTCCATCGTAAGGGAATCCCAGCTTTTCAGCAGCGATAGAAAGCTCGCTCCCGCCATAATCGGCACCGCCATAATGAACGTGAAATCGGCCGCCGCGCGATGGCTCATCCCGGCTAGCACACCGCCGGAAATGGTCGACCCGGAACGGGAAAAGCCCGGCCATAGGGACAGACATTGAATCAAGCCAACGGCGAAGGCTTGTCCGTACGTAATCTGATCGACCGTCTCCGCCCTCGGGCGGCGCGGCCGGAACCAGTCTGCCGCGATCATGAGAATGGCCCCCAGCACGAGGCCGACGACGACCGTCTTTGTCGAGAACAGGTACTCGTCGATATAGTCGTTGAAGAACACGCCGAGCACGCCGGCGGGAATGAGCCCGACGACCACCTGCAGCAGGTTCAATCTTGGCTCAAACGGCGACCGCTCCTTCCTCCGATTCAATCCAAGCAGGCTCATGAACCGCCCCCACATAACGACGACAACCGCCAAGATGGATCCCAACTGGATGACGATCTTAAACGTATTCGCCACCGCAGGCGAGAACAGCTCCTTCGATTGGAACAAGAAATCATCGACAATAATCATATGACCAGTGGAAGACACCGGCGCGAACTCCGTAAGACCTTCCACGAGACCCAGGACGAAGGCCACAAATAATTCCCACAAATTCAAAAACATTCACTCTCCCCGGCCATGTCTGAGCCGTAACAATATTATTATCCAAATGTACAGCAAAAATGATTGGCTTGCAAGCCATGAATTCACTGCCGCTTCAGAGGGCGGCACCTTGTACCCACTTCCGCTCCGCGTGGCAATCAGACCGGATGGAAGCGGAGGTCCGCCTGCTTCGGCTGCCCCGGCCCGGCGGAATTCCGAACCGGGACGCCTTCCACTCCCATCCGTCATCGGATGCCATTCCGACACGGACAGCAGCTTCGGTTCACCACAGTTGGAACCGGTCGATATACTCATATACGGGAAAGTCGCTGTTGACTTTTTTCCACGCCGCCTTGCCATCCTTTATTATGCGCCGCGAATATTTATATTGGCTGCCGCCTCTGCCGACCTTCTTATTGCACATCCCCAGTTGAATTTTCTCACCGAGCATCGGCTCGATATAAATCGCGTGCTCAAATACCCAATCCTCAGCACCACATTCTTCATGAAGCCGGGAACATACGATGCAATAAAACACATCCATTACCTCCTTATCTCCATAGATACTCTGAGAGCGCCATTGCTGCTACGATACGGGCACCGGGCCATCCATCGTTACGCTGCTGCGCCGCATAACGGCTCCGCCCTGGGCTTGCGACTGATTCAAGTGTTGCTATATATTACAGCGATCGTTGAGAAAGTGTGCCTATCTCCCCCCTGCCCGTTGCAAATAAAACAACAAATCGTTCCTTTGAGGTGATTCTGTTGACGTTTGCTCAACAGCGTAGGGACGAAGCTCGACAAAATTCAACAAGATCCTGTTGTCTTCCCTGAATCGCCTCCGGTGCACCTGAAAAGAAGGATAGCGATAGGAAATGGAAAGCTGCTGAGCAGGTCTCCAACCGAAAGAAAAACCTGGCCCCTATTCCTTTTCATCCCGCTTTCGGGAACATTTTATAGAGTCGATGGCACTACTGGCCAAGAAAAACAGGAATTAGGAAGCATACCTATCCTTCTGCCGGCTGCCTATAATTAGCACTGTTGTTCATGAATAGATAATATCGTTCTCTAATAGCTAACATGAACCAATAGGCAGAAAGGGGATATTGTACACGATGAGGCAACAAATAGGGATGAAATGGGCTTCGATTTGGCTGGCGGCAGCCATCGCTGCCGGAAGCCCGGCGGGCTTCGCCGCAGCCAAACCGAAGGGGGCGCTCCCAGTGGAAGGAGCGACGGAGTTGAGAGCCGCCAGTGCATTGGCGATAAAGGAGTTTCCGTCGTCCACGGGACAGGCCGGTGCAGAAGGGGAGCTGTCGAGCGAGGCGGCGAAGTCTGCCGGCATCTCCGATCCTCAGCCTCGGTCGCTGAACAGCGAGGCGCGCAAACACGGCCCGTACAGCATGGCGGAATTGAATTCGCTCTCGTATCGGGAGCTTACGGATCTGCTGGTGAGCATTACATGGGAGGAGATTCCCGAACTGTTCAAATACAATGACGATACCCACCGTTTTTACGCGGACGAAGCTCGTTTCCAAGCGATGGTGGATCGGCTGAAGGACAGCGGCACACGGTTCACGCCCGAGGACGATCAAGGCATTCCGACGTTAATAACGGTGCTCCGTTCCGGTTATTACCTCGGATTTTACAACAAGGAGTTGGCCTGGCTTGATGAGCCGGCATACCAGGATAAAATGCTGCCTGCTATCAAGGCGATTCTGGAGAACCCGGCCTTTACTTGGGGTACCGACATACAGAACGAAGTTATCGGAGCGACGGGCAGCATGATATCCAATTCCAGCGCCGATCCGGATATCGTGAACCGATTGGCAGGACTCGTGCAGAGCTTCACCGATCGCGCGGATGTTTTGACCGATGATAACGCGGCTTCCGTTGCGTTCCACGATGTGCTGAAGGGGGTCGGCTATGTGCTCATGTGGCGTATGAAGGATCCGAACCGGGAAGCTGCCTTCAAGGGAAGCATCGACGCTTATGTGGAGCAATTGTTCCGCATGGCGCAGCATGGCCCCACATCGGCGGACAAGCTGTGGCTGACGAACACCGCCAGTTACTATACGGGTTCGCTCGGCCGTTATTACAGCGAGCCGCAGCAGGCGAACCGGGTGCTGACGCAAATCATGCAGACGGCGCCGGCGCTTGGCGAGCTCTATTTCGTGGTTGCCGATCAGATTGTCCAGCATTACGCGGGGACGGATGCTAACGGCCGCCGGATCGATTTGGACGACTTGAAGCAGCGCGGGAAGGAACGCTATTTGCCGCAGCGGGTCGAATTCGATGACGGCCGGTTCGTATTCCGGACGGGCAGCCAGTTGAGCAAGAGACAGTTGCAACGCTTATATTGGGCGGCGAAGGAAGTTCAGGCTCAATTCCATCGCGTCATCGGTAATGACCAGCCGCTGGAGCCGAGAAATACGGATGATGTGCTGACGGTTGTCATTTACAACAATCAGAATGAGTACCGGATGAATTCGTATTTGTACGGACATACGACCGAGAACGGTGGCATATACATCGAGGACGAAGGCACGTTCTATACGTATAGTTCGATGGGGAAACAGAGAAGTCTGGAAGAGCGGTTCCGCCATGAATTTGTCCATTATCTCCAGTTCCGGTACGAAATACCGGGCATGTGGGGTCAGGGACCGCTGTATAAGACCGGCCGCATGCAGTGGTTTGATGAAGGCGGGGCCGAGTTCTTCGCCGGAGCGACGCGAACGAAGGGGATTCAACCCCGCAAGTCGGTCGTCTACAATCTCCGTGAAGACGATCTGGGGGGGCGCTTTACCGTCGCGGATACGGTGAATTCACAGTACGGGTCATGGAAATTTTATGAATATTCCTATGCATTGTACGATTATTTGTACCATCAAGATTTTAAGACGCTAGATCGCATTCAGCATGCCATCCGGTTCAATGATGCGGCCGCCTATGAACAACAGCTTGCGCTGATAAGCGGAAATCCGCGCGTGAATGATGCCTACCAGCGCTCCATAGAAGAGCAGATCGCCCGCTATCATAGCGTATCGGTTCCGTTTGTATCTAACGCTTATATGCGCACGCTGAAGCCGAAGCCGGTGCGCGATATTTACAGCGAAATCGCGGCTGTGGCCGGATTGAGGGATACGATCGCCAAGGAGCGGAAATCGCACTTCTTCCGCTCCTTCGAGCTTCGCGGCACATACATCGGCGGCATCGCTGCGGGAAACGAACAAGATTGGCAAGCGATGAACCGCTTGACGGACGGCTTCTTGCAAGCTTTATCGGAGCAACCATGGAACGGGTATAAGACCGTCACCGCATACTTTACCAATTACCGCGTGAACGAGGAAGGACGATTCGTCTATGATGTCGTGTTCCACGGCAAGCTTCCCACAGACAACAGTGTTGGCCAGTATACGAACGATAACGGCGAACAACGTAATGCGGACCATGAGCCGAACAATGCCTGGGAACAGGCTGTTCAACAGGATGGAACGGGCAAGCCGGTATACGGCAAGCTAAGCGATACGGATCGGGTTGATATCTATTGTTTTGATGTCGGCAAGGATGAGCAATGGAACATCCAATTGAAGACGAAGCAGGCGCAAGGCGCCACATGGATGCTCTACCACGAGTCTAACCTGGATGACTACGCCGCCAAGCCGACTCAACTGAGAGGAACAAGCAGCGACGGCTCCATAGCGGCCGAGCCGGGCACTTATTACTTGTATATATATGCTTTGGGGCACGAAGAGCAATCCTATCGCCTGGTCGTCCGGCCGGAAACAGGTGCTAGACAGAAGCATAATCAGAAGCGGGAACTTCCTCCGTTCGAGGAGACCGAGCCGAACGATCACCCGGATACGGCCAACGGCTTAATCCATGTAGGGCAGTCACTGTCAGGGACCCTCAATGGCGGCGATTGGGAGGATGTATTCCTCATTGACGTGGATCAACCGTCATTGCTGCAGATCAAGTTGGAACGGCTGCTTGGAACCGACGTGTCTTGGATGTGGTACCCTGAAGGCAATAAAGAGCGTCCACCCCTGACCCCAACCGCAATCGACGGCAACCGAATGAGCGCCAAGTTCAAGGTGGAGTCAGGACGATACTATCTGCATGTATACAAACATAACGCTGAGGATATTCACTATATGCTGCAAGTTCGGTAGTGATTGAACTGCCCGCCTTAACGGGTTACAATCATTACGCTAATAAAGGCGCACCATTCTCGAAAGAGAGGTGCGCTTTTTTTGAAGTGAAGCTTCTCCATCTTATTATCCAAGCGTAAATGTAAACGTTGCGCCCTCATTCTCCTTGCTCTCGGCAACGATTTTACCGCCGAGCCTGTCGATAATCGCTTTGGCTATCGGAAGTCCCAATCCATAACCGCCGTTCGCCTGGGTTCTTGCCGGATCAGCCCGGTAAAACCGGTCAAACAGCTTGGGCAGGTGTTGGGGAGGGATGCCTTGGCCGCTATTTTGTATGGAAAAGGCAATGTGATGCCTTGTTTTTTTCAACGTAATATGAATACGGCCCTTTTTGTCCGTATACTTGATAGCATTATCCATCAGGATCGTGATGACCTGCTTCACTTTTTCGCTGTCGCTTTTTAGAATTAGGCACGGTTCCACTTCCTGCAGCAGCGTAATGTCCTTTTCAAACGCTATCGCTTCCATCGAAAGGATTACATCGCTTACCATATTGCTGAGGTCAAAGGATGTCACATTCAGTTCGATACGGGTGTCCTCTGTCTTCGCCAAATATAAAAGATCGCTGACAAGCCTGCCCATTCTATCGGTTTGACTCTTAATATAATCAAGCCATTTTCTTTGGCTGTGAATCGTCTCTCCCTCATTGGCAAGCAAGGCATCGGAATTGGCATTGATAATGGCAAGCGGCGTCTTCAATTCATGAGAGATGTCAGCAAAAAATTGTTTTTGCTTCTCCCACGTCTCGGCAATCGGCCTGATCGAGCGGTTGGCAAAGAACAGACTGATCGCAAATATGACGAAAAGCGTCAAGAGTCCTACCATTATTAAGGTTGTCAAAAGCTCTATCAAGGTGTTATCGGCGTCCGTTACATCTAAAAATGTAATCTGATAATGATCCCCGTTCGCATTAATCAGAAGACTCTTTCCGTTTTCATAAGACATAATCGTGCCGTTCAGGGGAGAGATTTGATATTGCCACCGTTTTTCATCGAGAGAGATCATGCTGTTCCCCTTTTTCCCGTTCCGGACAAGCTCGGCTGCTGTAAAATAAGCTTCCTCCGGCATATCAATATGGGAGATCACTCTCACGACATCTCCATGTGAATTGACAATCATATTGAACGAAAGGGAAGATTCGGAAGGAGCGATACCGATGACGATCTTCTCTCTTGTGGAGATGTTCGGCAAGTTAAGATAAGCCGCATTTGGTTTGGAAGACAACAACTCCAATTTTTTTTGGTTTTCGATGTGTATGTTGGTAGAGGTCGTAAAATAAATCACGGCAAAGGCGCCAATCATCACGATAGAAATTATAGACATATTCAGCAAGAGAAGTCGATTGCGCAGTTGATTAAACATCGTTTTTCCCATCTTCTGACGTTTTTAATAGATAGCCTGCGTTTCTCACGGTATGAATCCGAACCTCCGATTGTAGATGGCTTAATTTTTTGCGCAAAAAAGAGATATAGACTTCTACATGGTTATCCTCCGCCTCGGTTTCGTAACCCCACAACTTCTCGATGATAGACTCCTTGGATACAATCATCCCTTGCCGGCTGATCAACAGCTCCAGCAATTGACTTTCTTTTAAGGTGAGCTTGAAGTTCTTGTTCCCGTAGTTGAGTTGTAAAGAGAATGGATCGAGCTCAATGTCTCCGTATTGTAACATGCTATCGTTGATCGGTACATTTTTTCGGCGCCCCAAGGCACGCAAGCGGGCCAGCAATTCTTCCGTCTGAAAAGGCTTTGCCAAATAATCATCCGCTCCGCTGTCAAGACCTTCTACCTTATTTTCGGTATCACCCTTGGCAGAAAGCAGTATTACCGGAGTTTGGATCCCGTTTTCCCGCAATTGTTTCAGAACTTGGATGCCGTCCATTTTAGGAAGCATAATATCGAGAATAATAATATCATATATATCGGAAAGACCGCAGTCTAACCCGTACTCGCCGTCAAACGCCAGATCAATACTGTAATTTCTTTTCTTCAGGACTTGTTCCATGGCTTCGGCCATATACTTTTCATCTTCAACCATTAAAATTCGCACGTGCATCCCCCATGTATATGTTATAAGCGCCGATCAAATCGGCAATCTGCGGTTTGGAGCGAGCCGCTTGTTCTGCAACAATATCCGCAACCATGAGGCTTACACCTCAATGGTTGCGGATATGTGTCTATACGCTGCGTTACCAGATATTTATTTAATCTTTACAGACATGCCTTCAGGAGCTTGTTCACTCCAGGTCTGTCCATCATCCGTAGAGTACAGCTTCACGCCGTCTTCCAGTTTGACCATCACCTTGCTTTTCATTCCTTCTTTTGAAGCGAATTTATTTTTGATGATGATATTTCCTTCGCCCATCTTGAATGCCGGCATCCCTTCTGGCGCTGTCTCGCTCCAGGTCTGGCCGTCATCCG
>NZ_BALG01000005.1 GCF_000315235.1 Paenibacillus popilliae ATCC 14706
CCCGATGCCCTCGCTCCAACGCTTCGATTCCAAGCCCCACTGACAGGTGAGTCTTTCCCACCCCAGGCGGGCCTAAAAGGATTACATTGTAGGTACTGTTGCCGCCGCTGTTGTTCCCAACAAATATCTACATCACGTGAGAATCATGTGGAATCCTGAATCATATGCGGGTACGATTGTGCCATTACTATAGAATGCTCGTCCCTAATATTTCTAGCACAAACGGGGCCATCATTCCGGGCGCTACTCACGGTTTAGCACAAATTGATCTTGTAGAGTACCGTCCACATCATAGGCTTGATAGCTGAGAGTATGTTCACTGACCGTGATCCCGGCAAACATCTGCTTGTAGTTTTGAAAATGAACGGCATGATAAAACTTGTTTTTTTTCAATTCATTAAATTTGGAGCCGGCCGCGTTAGTGACAACATATACCGGACCCTCTCCTTCAGGAACGATCTGTCCGTTGCGAACAGGGTACGATCTGGAGTATTCATGATTATGGCCTTGAAGCACCAGATCGACTCCGAATTGATCGAATACCTCTACCCAATCCTCTACCTTCTTATTGGTATTGCCCCCGTAAGCCGGACGATGCATTGCCGCGATAACCCAAGGCTTGTCATTGTTCGCCAAATCCTCCTGCAGCCATTCGGTCTGCCGCTTAATATTCGACTCCGTATTTAATACTATAAAATGGGCATAGCCATAATCGAACGAGTAACTCGTGCCCTGAATCGATCCGTCCGCTCCATTATCGGGCACGTTAAAATGAGAAGTGAACCGCTCTGCGTTTCCTTCCACTTCATCATGATTCCCTGTTACCGGCATCAAAGGAACACTGACCAGCCACTTTGCAGCTTGTCCAAAAAAAGACTCCCACCCTTTTTCATTGTCCGGTTCTTCCGTAAAGTCACCGTTATGAACAATCAACCGGGCATCAGGAAAAGTCGCGAATGCCTGATCCAGCGTGCGTCCCCATAATGTAAAATCCGCTTCGGTTACGCCTTGGGAATCGGTTACGTTAATGAACGAAAATGTATCCGGCTCCGCCGTTTCCGTTACAAAGATAGCCGGCTCGCTCCATCCCTCGTCCTCTCCGTTGCCTACGCGATACACATAGGTCGTACCCGGCTTAAGGCCAATTGCCTCCGCTTTATGTACGCTTTGCGGCTTCCCCTCTCCGGAAATGATATTTGCTGATTCTGCGGTAAATGTCAGTACATTTTCTCCGTCCCAAGGATCGGCTTTTGCCCCCTCCGTAACTTGTACTTTCCCTTGCGAGCCACTACTTGCGGTATGCCAAGTAAATGCACGGGAAGTACGCGGATCTCCTTTTATCGTAGTCCCCAACGATACAGGTTTTGAAGCAATGCCGCTCTGAAGTTTATCCCAATAAATACCAACCACCCCAGAAACTATAAATGCGAACACAACAATAAGCCATATTATACCTCTGCGACCTCTCATGTAAGTTATTCCTCCTGTATTTCAATCCGCGCATCCACATAGGATGCGACGCAATTGACTAGAGCGTGTCTTCAAACCTAATTCAACCACAGCAAAATAGAGGCCATAGATAAAAAGCGGCAAATGTCATGCTAGCTTATCGTAACGAGTAGCTAGTCTACGATAATGTTTGAGCTTGTTGAATAAACATTCCACAAGATGGGGTTCTTTGTAGAGCCACCAATCGCACTTTCTTTGGACTTTGCGATGTTTCCGACTCGGAATGACAGCAGTGGCTTGCTGCTCCTTGATCAGTTCCAAAATGTTATTCATGTCATAACCTCGATCAGCAATCACCGTCTTGCCGGTCAGATTCATATCTTGGAGCACTTCATAGCCTTTTATGCAGTCGTGGCAGTTGCCTGCGGTCAACTCAAAGCGTAACGGATTTCCAAGCGCATCTACGATGGCATGAATTTGGGTCGTTATTCCGCCTCTGGAGCGCCCGATGGCCTGGAATTGCTGCCCCCTTTTGCGCCCGCTCCATGTTGGTGGACGCGGACGATCGTAGCATCGAGTATGATATTTTCCATATCAGGGGACACGGAAACATGCTTTAGAATTTCATCCCATATACCAGCCATCTGCCAACGACGAAAACGAGTATACACCGTCTTCCATGAACCGTAATGTTCGGGTAGGTCTCGCCATGGGGCTCCGCTTCTAGCGACCCAAAGCATGGCATTCAACATCATTCGGTTGTCCTTGGCAATACGACCACCTTGAGGTTTTCGCTCCGGTGGTAGTAAATCTTTTATTTGGTCCCATTGATCATCGCGTATTTCGTATCGTCTTCTCATAGGATAAGTTTACCATGTTTTTAAGTAAGTTTATAGTTTGAAGACACGCTCTAGTGCGGAGTATGCGGCGATGCGTATTTCAATCCACGCATCCACATAGGATGCGACATTAAACAAGCCGTCAGCATCCCGCCGGCTACCCACGCATTTCAATCCACGCATCCACATAGGATGCGACCGTTACCAGCTTTGTCCATCAGTGACACTTCAAATTTCAATCCACGCATCCACATAGGATGCGACGAAAACGAACGCCTGAAAGACCAAATGGACGACTATATTTCAATCCACGCATCCACATAGGATGCGACGATAGAACTCCAGGCGCGCATTTCAGAGTTTATCGCAATTTCAATCCACGCATCCACATAGGATGCGACCGATCTGCATGTGCAATCATACCGGCCTTCGCGATTTCAATCCACGCATCCACATAGGATGCGACAAGTTGTTCGATGAGTATCATGCGATCACTGGCGATTTCAATCCACGCATCCACATAGGATGCGACAAGTTGTTCGATGAGTATCATGCGATCACTGGCGATTTCAATCCACGCATCCACATAGGATGCGACGACGGTGGAATTGATGTAAACAGAACTTGGGAGATTTCAATCCACGCATCCACATAGGATGCGACGAGGTGACCAGGGAAGCCGATAAGGTAATCGATCCAATTTCAATCCACGCATCCACATAGGATGCGACATGACCCGCGTCCATTCTGGCCCCAGGATGGAAAAATTTCAATCCACGCATCCACATAGGATGCGACAAGGTATTGCCTATGTGTTAAATAAGCTTTGTGAATTTCAATCCACGCATCCACATAGGATGCGACACCTTTCAATTCGGTTCCTGCCTTAAAAATAGGATTTCAATCCACGCATCCACATAGGATGCGACTAGTTCGACCACGCTTTCGTGGCCACAATAATGTTATTTCAATCCACGCATCCACATAGGATGCGACGGTACGAGTCACAACTATGTGACGAGTGTCGCGAATTTCAATCCACGCATCCACATAGGATGCGACTATCCTCTGCTGACGGCGCCTTGATGGAAATGGCATTTCAATCCACGCATCCACATAGGATGCGACTGTATGCCAATTCTCATACTTCACCTCCTCTAGTATTTCAATCCACGCATCCACATAGGATGCGACCGTGCCCACTTTAGCATTGGCCGTCTTGGCGCTATTTCAATCCACGCATCCACATAGGATGCGACCGCTGTGCGTTGATGAGATCCCTCCCGGTCAGAATTTCAATCCACGCATCCACATAGGATGCGACCATGCTCCATTTAGCGCATCGCGAAACAAATAAAATTTCAATCCACGCATCCACATAGGATGCGACTGACCGGATCGACCAGACGGAACAGAGCGATATTATTTCAATCCACGCATCCACATAGGATGCGACAAGCCCCGATTGATCGGGGCTTATATTCCAGCATAATTTCAATCCACGCATCCACATAGGATGCGACAGCGAAAATGATTGTAAATTAACCATATTTCGGTATTGATGGGATTAAATTCACCGAAATAGTTTGAAAATGAATCGAAAAGTAGGTCATTTTTCATTCCTACCATAAACCACAAAATATATTTTACCATAAAATAGTAAAATCATGGTGCGAATCCCCCGGGGATTTTATGTGCACTATACATTCGCACTAGATAATTAGCGGCCCTTCCATATCAATCGATTCTTTTACCCCAATATGCTCAACTTTGTTTTTGTAGTTGTTCCCCAATTGATAGAAGCGCAGACTGTCTTCCTTTTGTTCGATAAGATCCACCAGTTGAATCTTCAGGCTGGCGAGTTGGGCTGCATCTACATTGCATTCAAAGACGGAGTTTTGAACTCTCTGACCGTAGTTCTGACATAATTTTGAGACTCTGCGCAACCTCCGTTGCCCCGCACTGGTCGTTGTCCTTACATCATAAGTGATTAACACTAACAATCATAACACCTACTTCCATAGAAATGGAGGGTATTCGTCCAGGTCACCTCGTAAATAACGTGCTAACAACAACGACTGGGCATGCGGGACAAGCCCCCAACTCATTTTCTCTCCCAGGTAGGGATGCACGATCTTGTCTTGTTTCTTCTCTTGCCATGCCGCCAAAAATCTTTTTCTGGCCTCGTCTGTCATCAGGACCGCGCCGTTTTCTTTTTTATAAAAATCATCCTTGTTCACGATTTTTTTGTTGATCAAGGTTAGAACAAACCTGTCTGCGCAGATTCCCCGCAGTTCTTCCATTACGTCCAATGCCAGCGAAGCCCGTCCCGGACGATCACGATGCAAGAACCCGACATAAGCGTCCAGCCCAACCGCTTCGAGCGCAGCTGCCATATCACTCGCCAACAACGTGTAGGCAAGCGATAGCATCGCATTCACATTATCCAGCGGCGGCCTGCGCGAACGGGAATGAAAGGAAAAATCGTCTGTCTGCTGTAAAATCATGTGGCCCATAGTCTTATTATAACTGACCGCAGCTTGCCCTTCCAAACCTCTTAACCGTTCCAGCTCTTCGCAAGTTCGCACTTCCAGCATGATGGACGATAACTGGCTCGAAGTTTCCTTGAACTGGGCGACATCTATCCGCAGCGGGTAATCTCGCGTCATCCGCTCAAGCATCCACTTGTGATTGAATATTTTAGCTACAATAAAGTTGCGTGCCATTTTTGCAGATAACCCTTCATCCGCAGAGACAAAATATTGCGTTTTCCGCAATACGACATTTCCTTTACTTTGTCCGATGACTCTGGCCAAAAATCTACCCGTCATCGTCATAAACGTGATGGCAATATGCCGCTCCGCACAATAACCCATTAGCGCCGGACTGGCCCCCGTATAACCAAAAGCGACAATCGCTTCCAGGTTGTGCAGTGGAAACCGTCCCAGCTTCTCTTCTCCTTTCAGCAGCACAATATTGTCCCCGTCCAATGCCATATAAACGTCCGGCTGGCTTACATATAACGTGTTAAGAAGGCGCTTCATCTCGGATCTTCCCTTCAATATAACTTTTGACCGTCCGTTTATTCATTAGGGCTGGCAGACAGATGGATTGCAGGGAACAGTTTTTGCAAAATGGCCCGGTTTTTACTTTCGGCGTATGGTTGCGCTTCATATAGTCTTGCATCTCCGCCGCAACCGCTCTGACCCGTTGTTTCACCTCATCCGTAAGTGGCACCTCAACACGGCGCATCAGCTCTTGATAGAAAATATATCCGGCCTGTACATCACACAACAGCATTTCTTCCAGACAGATCGCTTGCGCAGCCAGTTGCAATACATCTGATTCATCCGTTTTCGGCTTCCCGCGTTTATACTCCACAGGATACGCGATATATTTGCCCTCGGCCCCATGAATCGCTACGCCACGGCTGTCCTGCACGAATTCGACCACATCACAGATACCCGTCAGCTTCAATGCATGCGACTTGACAGACATAGCGCGGACGACAAGCTTGTCGCCGCGCTTTTCTCTTGTGAACGGTTGATCTGCTTTACGATGAAGATGCTGTCCTTCGATCGTCTTCACATTCTCTTCCCACTGCTGTTCAATGTGAATCAACGCCCATTGCCGCTTGCAAAATTGAAAATGCTGGATGCCAGACAGCATGAAGTAGCTGTCCTCGTCATTACAGGCCATCGATGATCTCTACCTGCAAGCCTTCCAGTTCGTCCAGCGTAATCTTATAGTCTTGGAACGTTCTCGCTTCTTCCTTGTTCTTGCTGACATGCAAGGAGCGGTGCACTTTTGCGGATGAATATTGGCCCAGCTTGGAGCTATGCTCCCACCAATACACCTTGTGCACTTCCATACTTCCTTCCGGTCTCGCGGAAGAAGCGTCATTTTCGAACAGCGTAACGAGCGCCTGCTTGATGTTCTCCGCATCACCCATGGTGAAGCCCGTCTTTTCCGCTAACTGCGTGTTGATGCTGCCATAGAATACATATACGCCGAAGTCCACCCGATGCTTCATGCCCATGGTGTCCGAGCCTCTTTTCTCGCCCGGCTCCGAATTGACGCTCTTCGTAATCTGCATACTCGTAATATCAATCGGATCGACGCTTATTGCCGTATGTATCGAGACCGGTCCGCGCACGCCGACAGATACCCCTTTTTTTTCGCTGCCCTTAAAGGCAAACACTTGGCCGAAGCTGCGGACATCGATCCATTGCGCGCAAGCAACTTGGGAAAACTCCTCGCTGGAACCGTCTTTTTGCTTCACAATTTTCGCCATTGCCTCGTTTGCTTCCGCGCGCTCGCGCAAGCTTTTGAACGGATCATCGCTTCTATCATTGGATTGGACAAAAATAGACTCGCCGCTATCTTGCAGCCGGTTGCGAATTTTCCGCTTCAGGGCTACATCTGACACTTCGCCATGGCCGTCATAGTTTTGGCGCGGCCGGTTGCCGTTTAATGGATCTCCATTCGGATTCGCTCTGGTTACCGAAAATACGACAGCAAAATCAATTTTATGATCGAGAATGGTCATGATTCGTTCGCTCCTTCATTGGATTGTTTGGTTTGATTTTCTTCCTTCTTCCCTTGGAAAAAGTCATGTCTTTGGCTGGAGAGTCCCAGCAAGTACTTTCCGGATAAAGGCTTGTCATTAAAGTCTTCATACTTGAATTTGGACAGAATCTCATCCATCAATTTCGTCAGATCAGTGCATTTCGCGCCCAATCGCGCCTGATACGGCTGCAAGCCCGCTTGAATCATCCTCCACGTCCGCTCCGGATGTTGCGCGAACGAGTTCATATAGCGAATCGCATTCGTGGCGCGCGTCTCTTCCGAACCTAGCGCACGCCGTTCCAAAATATCAGCCAACCCCAGCAATCTTCCAAACAAATAGCTGCGGTCATCATTTTCTTTATCCAGCACCACCTGATACCCCTCCTTCTGGTAGAACTTATTTACTAAAGCGCAAGCAATGCTCAGCGTCTTCTCCCATTCCCATTTTTCCATCGCCACCGGGTTGGATGCGCGGCGAACGACGCTGCTAACAATATCGGCCGGAATGTTGACACCGTCTACCATGCACGGCAGCATGCGTTCCATCAGCCCTTTTACGACTTTTTCATTTGCCGTAGATCCATAAGCGGCATAAGCAATATCTTTCGTCGCCGGAGCGCCGAAAAATGAAACGTTGTCGCCACTTCTCTCATCTTTGCGATAGCGGTGCAGCCATACGCAACTGGAATGCCATTCCACGAGCTTCTCAAAGTAATGCTTCCTGTCCAGATTGCGATAATAGAGTATGGCCATACGACCCGTCGTGGCGGAGTCAAGAATAAGCAGATTCACAGCGGGATTCGTCACCGACAGTTTCTGTCCTGTTCCATACCCAGCCAGAGCGCCGCCAATGTCCCGCGCCAACCCTTCATTTGTAAAAGACTCCCTTTTGTGCGCCGCGCTTTGTTCTGGACACAGAGCAAAGGTATCTTCCCCGGGAGCAGGCATCTCTACCTCCTCATTCGACCATACGAGAAATACACGTCCATCGATGATTTTCCCTTGGCGGTGAATAAGCCATTTCAGCGCATTATGAGCTTTTTGCGATACATCATAACTAATGCCCGCTACTTCCTGACTGCTGCTGAACCGACCGCGGAACGTAAAGCCTTTGTCATCATTGGCCGAGATTAATTTCGCCTTGTCTCCCGAATTTCGTATCTTATTCGCATGCTTGTCCGTACCCGGCAGCAATTGCCCCGTCACATAGCAGAGCTTGGTATTGCCTAGCTTGCTCTTACTATTATAATAGCGGATGAACGACGCATAGACCTCCGGATCACGCCATACTTCCTTGAGCGGCCGTACCGCAGAGTAGACCGTAAAACGGATAAATGCGCTTTCTTGCTCGCCATTCAGCACGCCAAACAGCGCCGGTTTCTCGTCACCGTATTTTTTATCCCATTTGCCAATCAGACAACCGTTCCCATCAAGGAACAACAGGTTCTCTTTTTCAACCAGATCGCGAACGAGCCGTCTTTTATCCAGGTATTTATAAATACTGACAATGTGGGGATGGCTGCATGGCGACAGCGCCCACTCCTGTAATTGTTCAATATATTTTTTAAATTGATCCGCTTTCTCGGCTTGTCCGCCATAGTCAATGTAGTCTCCAGCCGCATAGCTTACTTTATCATGCAGCGGATATGGAAATACGGCTTTCCCTGAACGGCTGGAGGAATCCTCTGTACATGGAATCAATGTACTGGCGTCGCTCTTGTCAACGACGATGGCTGAATGGAATTCCCCGTCTTCCGTGACACGAACTTCAATATGTGCCGTCTGTGTCGTATGAGAAATCGGAAGCAGCGTAAATTCCTGCCCGTTATGCTTCTTCTCAATTCCCCCGACCCGATCCAGATTCGACTCATAGGTTTCATATAAATGCTGCAACCAGCTCATCGGCTTCCCTCCGCTCCCAGCCAGGCCTCCAGTTCCTCAACCGCCTCGATCTCCCCGGCCGCGAACCGCTTCGGCTCCATCTGCGCCACAGGCCGAACGAGCGTACATTGTTCCGGTGTAATAAATTCAATGACTCCATTTTTCATAACCGGATTCCACAGTCGTGTGTCCATCTGCTTCCCGCCCGTCTCATCCGGATAGTTAATGCCGTGCACCATCGTTCCAAACTGGAGCTCGCCATAATTGTCATAGAAGCCCTCTCCTATGTTAAACTCGCATGGCTCCACATACCCCTGACATTCTCTGGCTCCCAAGAAAATATCCCGGCGTCCTCCCGCCTGCAAGGAGCGCTTCAATATGTTATGATGCTTGTGCTCGTTGCGATCATACTCCAGATCCGGCCGGTTCGGGTTGAACACGAAATGAGCCCGGCATTGGTAGCGAACATCTTTCAGATAGGAGTAGTACGCAAGCGTATTGCCGCCCCTGTATTCGATCGGCCGGACTCCCTTCGACTCCATCCGAATCGGGTTCATCACGCGAACGGCATCTACAACAAATAATAGCGTAGGTTTCCAGTATATGGACTCTACAATTCCCTTTAACGCCTGGTAGGTAGGGACTGGATAGGACATCTTTTCCCCGCCCAGCTTCGTTAATGGATCTGTAAATAGCGCATAATTGCCGAACACCTCGAACTCAATGCTGTTCCGTATCAAATACATCTGCCCCCTTTTCAAATTTCCCGACAGTAACAGATAGGCTTCGCTCCTCTAGAAACAACCCAAAAATCCCATGCCGCTGTCGCTGTTCAGAGCAACACCAACATGCTCGCTGTAGGCTCCCTCTTTCAATACGAACACCTTTCCGTCCAGACAGCTCTCCAGCCCGCCGCTGCGATCCAACTGACGGAGATCGTGTTCATACAAATTGACTGTGAACGGCTGCGCGCGTTTCAACAGGCGCGTCAAATCATCAATGGTGCCGCCCCCGTTCAGGTCGGCAATCACTTCTTTGCCTTTCTCACCATATGGAACAATGACAGAGCGCGTATGATCGTCAATGACATGAAAATGTTGCGCAGCCGTGCCGTAGCTGTTGGCAAGGAACAACGGCAGCCATGTATCCTTCGCCTGTTCTTTTTTCTTTTTCTGGTGATAAGCCTGGAAATAGCTGTCTGCTTCTTTTCGGCCGGCATACAGCAATGCCGTCATATCTTTGCGCAGCTTGGAGACAAAGTAATGTAAATCCGCCTCCAGCCTCATATAAAATCGTTGGAAATAAGATTCCATCGCCTGCCGCGACAGCAACTGGCCGCCATATGCCGCTGCATCCCGCTTCCTATCGATAAGCATCGTGCGTGTCAGTTCCTTGCCGATTTGAATCTCCTTCAAATGCTTCAGATTCTCTTCTGCGTGGTCGATGATATAGACGTTCCGCACCTCATCTTTCCCATGCCGATTGCACCGTCCCGCCGCTTGCGCGATCGAGTCCAATCCGGCCAGGGAGCGTATGACGCAATCGAAGCTGACATCTACTCCGGCTTCAATCAACTGTGTACTGACGCAAACCACTCTTTCCTCCCGTTCAAGATGCGCCCTTACTTTTTCTAAAATGGCAAACCGGTGCGCCGCACACATCGACGTACTTAAATGATATACAAATATTTCCTTGCCTGCGCCGAACTGATTTTGTTCCCGCATCGCTTGCAATCGCTCATACAACGCCTTCACGACCGATTTCGTATTCAAGATGACAAGCATATTGCCTGCTTCCTGAATGGCATCCTGAACAAAGCATGCCAATTGTTCCGTATTCCAAGCCCTATCGGTCGCTTTATCGATCAACTCCACTCGCTTGAAAGCATCAATCACCTGATCGATATGACTTATCATCTCCGCATCCTCTGCAATTTCCAGCTTCTGCTCCACGAACTGCAGCGCCGGCTGCGTCGCCGTGCACAGCACGATACTGGAATTTCCATGCTCCTTCAAGAAGTTCAATGCCTGGTTGAACAGAGAAATACAGTGCGTAGGCACCTTCTGCACTTCGTCGAATATAATTACGGCTTCACATAAGTTATGGAGTCTCCGTATATTTCGGCTTCCATGGGCGTAAAACACGTTCAGAAATTGTACCATAGTCGTAAAAATAATCGGCGTATCCCAGTTATCTTTAGCCAGGTTCGCCTTTTGCCGCGAGGTCACCGCCACCCCATCCTGCTCATCATCATCATCTTCCACTTCTACAACGTTGGAATGATGCTCGAGGATATTCGCTTCATCTTGCAATAGGTTTCGCACCGCGGCTGCATTCTGCTCAATAATCGTCGTAAAAGGGACGACATAAATAATCCGTTTTTTGTCAAAGGTTAACGCATGCTTCAAGGCATATCTCAAGCTGGCCAGCGTCTTGCCGCCGCCGGTAGGAATCGACAACGTATAAATTGAAGATGGCTTCGCGGCAAAACGTTCGCATAGCTCGGACATTTCGCTGCGCAACAACGCAATCGGCGTACGGGCGTGCTTATCTTTCTTAAAAGAATGAACTTGCGCCATCAGTCTTTCATAATAACTTGAAAACAATTCCTTTGTATTACGATCCGGCTCGTCAGGCTCGCCCATTTCAAACCATCTTGTGTTCGTTCGATCGGCATCGATTAATGCGCTAAATACGAACTTGGTCAGGAACATGAGCTGCTGTTCCATACTTTGGGCAGGTTTTCTGGCTAGATACTGTTCTATTTCCACGACTGCCTGATCGACATATTGCTGAAAGTCCTGCTCGCTCATAACGTATGTAAAAAAGGCTTCGACGCTTTGTTCAAATTCTGCTATTTTTTTGATACTGACCCGCTTCAAGTAGGGAGACTCCAAATCCGGACTCAGAAAATCCTTCAAGTAGGAATGATGCGAGATAATCGCATTGCCAACAACCTCTGCCAAAATCCCTTGATAAAGCGCCTTACCATTACTGTGAAAACGCTCATACAGCAGTTTGCCTCCCGCCGTAGAATGATCAACGTCCCCGCGTCGCGGCCGATCTGCAACCCCGCTTACCGCAGCCAATATATACCCGCTGAACTCTCGCGTATATTTCCCCATATCATGAAGCATGCCGGCCAGCCCGGTCACATGAGGAATATTCAATTTCTTACCGTATGCTTCCGCCAGCGTCTTCACTTCCAGCAAATGCTGTTCTACGGTCTGCACCTTCCCATCACTTACCCGAATATGAGCAATCGATCGCATGTCAGCCCTCCTCCTTATACCGCTGTATTTACTGTACTGCGAACATAGTGACATCGGGCAAATTCTCCATTTCCTCCCTGCGTTTTTCCTTTCCTTGATATTATCGCCATGATCTTTGTCGTATCCCGAATCGAATATGGAGGATGAAAGCTTACTACTCTCTTCCAGATACTATCATAATATACTATAAATATTGGATATTTGACAACATCTACAGCTATACCTGCCTACTCCAGCAAAAAAAGGAGGATCAAATTACCTCTTCCTCGGCCTTTCCCACAGGTAAAAGATACTGCGGCTTCACAAATGTTTCGGGCAACAGCAGCTCCAATGCAGCATATACAGCATGCAACTCTGACCTGTGGATCGCGGGTAGCAACCGCTTCACCTGCTTCTCCCCTGCATACCCTACGCTACCCATCCCGATGAACACATAACCAAAAACGACGAACCACTGCTCCTTGACCCGGATCGAGTCTTTGCCGTATGAAGGGAGGTTGATTTCCTCTTATGCCATCCGTACTGAATATGAATATAGGCGCTATCTCGGGTAACGGTCCATTCGTAATAGCAAATCTGCATCATGACTAGAGACAACAACCAGACGCCAATGTATACAAGGCAATAATGCCAAGAAGCACAAGCTTGATCGGATGCTTTCTACTGATTATTCGTATCGGTATCACCGATTTTCGCCAGTTCAATGACCTGCCGCCGCAGCTTAATCGCATCATCTTCCAATAAAGCAATGCCATTCGCATCACCTGCAGTTACGATGACGACTTTAGATATGCCCAGCTTTTTCTGGATGACGTCCTGTTCGGTATCTACATGCTAACGTGGCTAAGCGGAATAACCGTTAAATTGACAGACCCTATGCTCCCCCACCGAATCACAATCTCATCCGTTGTCAGGACGTAACTTCTTCGGGCATAGCTGAAGCGAACGCCATATATGTTATAGAATAAGTCCTCACTCCAATGAAACAAGAGATAGGCGGCAGAAACATATATGATCCACTTCCATACAGAGAAAAGATGATACATTCGCCAACAAGGTACTACATTCGGATGCAATAGTTGCTCGCTGACTGCCGTATTTATTGCTTCGTACATCCTCACCTTCCTTCATATCGATACTTTGCATTCTATAATGGTTGTAGGAGTGACAACAACTTTACAAAGAACATATGTTCTAAAAAGAAGACAAGCATCCCACCCCGTGCCATCTTCTGACACAAGTTGAGATGCTTTTTTGGTTTCATATTTGATTCCACGCATCCGCGTAGGATGCGACTCAGAACTACCATGATATCGACACACAAGCAAGATTTCAATCCACGCATCCGCGTAGGATGCGACAGTAGATATGGAATACATCAAACATGGAATTGACATTTCAATCCACGCATCCGCGTAGGATGCGACGATTTTTAAATCGCTGCCTGGTCCAGAGCTCGTAATTTCAATCCACGCATCCGCGTAGGATGCGACACCATCGTCACTATACATATATACCGACAGGATATTTCAATCCACGCATCCGCGTAGGATGCGACTGTCTGGCCGGTTAAAAGCGGCGGCGCCATCTGCATTTCAATCCACGCATCCGCGTAGGATGCGACATGGACGACCACACGCCGCCTCCAGGCTTCTATATTTCAATCCACGCATCCGCGTAGGATGCGACGAAAATACGAATTGAATTAAAGCAAGCGCGTAAAATTTCAATCCACGCATCCGCGTAGGATGCGACGTATGCTGAGAAATAACTTCTTCTTGTTCGCGAATTTCAATCCACGCATCCGCGTAGGATGCGACAACTTCTCCCAATTGCTGCAGCAGTCCGTTCGTATTTCAATCCACGCATCCGCGTAGGATGCGACGTAGAGATAGATGATTATGAGATAGTTAAGGAGGTATTTCAATCCACGCATCCGCGTAGGATGCGACAAGGCGCGGCGGAGCTGACAAAGGGCAAGGGTTACATTTCAATCCACGCATCCGCGTAGGATGCGACGGAGCCGTCGTCGGCAGACCGAACGGAGCGGCTATTTCAATCCACGCATCCGCGTAGGATGCGACTTGTTGGGACATGGGAGCTTCATCACCTCCTTGACATTTCAATCCACGCATCCGCGTAGGATGCGACTATCGAGATGGGCAATTGATTTATCGAGGATATATTTCAATCCACGCATCCGCGTAGGATGCGACGGACGGCCAGAGCGGAGTGGCCAAGAGCCAGTAATTTCAATCCACGCATCCGCGTAGGATGCGACGCTATCGGAAAAGCAGAACGGGCACGGTGGGACGATTTCAATCCACGCATCCGCGTAGGATGCGACGCTGACAAAGGCAAAACTCGAAATAATCGCGTTATTTCAATCCACGCATCCGCGTAGGATGCGACTCTGGAAAAGTCGTCGAGTGGTTTAAGTACGGAGATTTCAATCCACGCATCCGCGTAGGATGCGACATCTGATGATTTTCAATCAGGAGACTTTTCAGAATTTCAATCCACGCATCCGCGTAGGATGCGACCTTAAGGGCATCACGCCTATTTCAGTCATACACGAGATTTCAATCCACGCATCCGCGTAGGATGCGACTGATACACTTATCGCCATGTTTTCGACCAAGGTATTTCAATCCACGCATCCGCGTAGGATGCGACTTCCGGCGCATACGGCTCCCCGTTTCCTTTCCGAATTTCAATCCACGCATCCGCGTAGGATGCGACCTCGGGGCAAAAGGTCACTACTTCGGTCCAAGAATTTCAATCCACGCATCCGCGTAGGATGCGACAGGCCCTAAAGGTGAGCCTGGATATCCAACCAAGATTTCAATCCACGCATCCGCGTAGGATGCGACAAGGTCGGCCAAGCCTCTATGGCCTTCCTCTGTATTTCAATCCACGCATCCGCGTAGGATGCGACTTTGTATGTATTGGCTGGACTCGGTTTTGAGTGTATTTCAATCCACGCATCCGCGTAGGATGCGACTTATCGTTGGCAGGGTAAGCCGTTGATCTTATGCATTTCAATCCACGCATCCGCGTAGGATGCGACATTTCTGAGAATTTAAAATTGATAGTCAATTGAGATTTCAATCCACGCATCCGCGTAGGATGCGACGATAGCATCTTGGCCTGCGCCGACGGCCACGAATTTCAATCCACGCATCCGCGTAGGATGCGACCCCCCTGCGAAAGACTCCGGCTCAAAAACCCGAGCATTTCAATCCACGCATCCGCGTAGGATGCGACGTTCTTCACTTATAAATTCCTTTCCAAATAGATAATTTCAATCCACGCATCCGCGTAGGATGCGACCAGTAGAGGGCGGAAATCGTCGGACGCAATCGCTATTTCAATCCACGCATCCGCGTAGGATGCGACTATAAATCTATGGGCGCTACAGCGCCCTAAGGGATTTCAATCCACGCATCCGCGTAGGATGCGACACGTATCCCGGCTGAATCGGGACAATGACGAAAAATTTCAATCCACGCATCCGCGTAGGATGCGACTGACGAGGCAAATACAAATGCCTATCGGCTCAAAGATTTCAATCCACGCATCCGCGTAGGATGCGACGGGATGTCTAAGCGATCCACCGGGACTAAGCCGGATTTCAATCCACGCATCCGCGTAGGATGCGACCCACCAGCGGGTGCGAGATCACCGGGTCTGGGTTATTTCAATCCACGCATCCGCGTAGGATGCGACAGCGGAAATTGACATTAATTACTAATTAATACCTTGTAGATGTTAAAAACAGTCAATTAATAGACAAATAAAAACGAGTTTTTAAACCAACGGCAAATCGACCACATGACGGATTGTCAAGCCAAGTGCGACAGTTCCTCTGCAAAGGATTCGTGAGCGGACTTCCAGCCCAAACATTTTCGTGGTCGTTGATTGATCAG
>NZ_BALG01000004.1 GCF_000315235.1 Paenibacillus popilliae ATCC 14706
CTCTAACAACCTTAATCTCTCCAGCGCGCCGCAATAAGGATGGACATAGATACCACCTATCGCGAGACCAGCAATCTCAAATGCTGCAACATAGTTGGTTAATTAATTATATAAAATTAGTCATTAGTAGACAATTGAATAAAATAAATTGTCAATTCATATATCTGAATACGTCTTATTTGTTTGTCTACACTTTAGTAATAAAGGTGTGAGACGAAAATGGAAAAATCAACATTAAAAATCATCGGTAACAATATACGGCAACGTCGAAAATTGAAGGGGTTAACACAGGAGCAACTTGCAGAATTAGTGGGAACTAATTTTTCTTACATCGGAAAAATGGAACGAGGAGAACATAACATAAAAATTAAAACCCTCGAAAAAGTAGCCGAAGCACTTAACGTAAGTTTGCCTGTGCTGCTTTCTAACGGCGCATTTAAAGATTTAGATGTTAGTGAAATTGTTTTAGAAGCTGCCACACTTTTGCTAGAGCAAACCGAGAGTAACCAACGTAAAATAGTTCAAATTCTTAAAATGTTCCGACCAGAAAATTAAAAAATCGTTGTTCGTTTTACCGACCAGATGCTATATCTTCTCATGTCACGTCTTAGCCCCCTCTTACACTCTCCGGCGGTTTGAGAACCTGCGATCATTATAAACGCCTACACGCTTAGACTGAACGTCGTCATAATAAAACCAACATAACACAATTGTGGTCGCTCCCGGCCACGAGGCCGACAGGCGCAGCGTGAGCTACAACAGTTGACCAAGTGCAGAAGGAGCGTGACCAGGGCAGGGATCGATAATCAGGAAGAAATATACCTCTGTGATGAACTAAATAACGCGGAGGTGAACGCTATGCAGGACAAGGTATATTGGGCGAATCAAGTCGCTACAATCCTTGATGTATCTAAGAGTACGCTGCGGAAATGGTCGCTTGCATTGGAGGCAGCGGGCTATGTGTTCGTAAGGGATGAACACGATAGAAGATGCTACATTGAACGCGACATACCTGTGTTACGCAGGATGAAGACTATGCTTGATGACGGCATGACGATGGAGAACGCAGCACTTGTTGGCATAGCCCTTGAAAAACCTAGGGAAAATGAGGTTATGTCAGGTTCGGTGAACATGGTCGTTCACGCTCAAAACATGCGTTTGGAAGATCGTTATTTGGAGATTGTTGCGCAGAATCAAAAGATGCGGGCGATTCTCGAACGGCTGGAGGAGCGAATGCAGGAACAGCAAGAAAACATGAGGCAGCAGCTTGCCGTTCAGCGGCAGTACATCGAGGAATCGCTACACCGCCGAGATGAGCAGCTCATGCTTACGCTACGGGAAATGACAGAAGCACGGAAAGAGGCCGCGGCAACTAAAAAGTGGTGGCGATTTTGGGAGGCAAAACAACGTTAATTTCTCTTGAAAATGAAAGCTTCATAGGCCAAACCTAGGGTTTCCGTCAGCTTCAAAGTTTCAAAAATAAATGTATTAAGGTGGTAATTAAAAAATATGTAAGTATACCTGATATAGAAAGTAACAGTATTTTTATTTTCGTTTTAATTTTTCAATGTCTCCTTTCACGAACATTACTTCCAAAGTACTTTTAGCGATAATTTCGCTAAATTATAATTGCCTTGAGGTGGTGAGATGTACGAAAGAATAAGAAGCTTGAGAGAAGATAGAGATATGACACAGACAGAAGTTGCAGCGCTCCTGAATTGCAGCCAACGTATATACAGCAATTACGAACGCGGAGAAGTGAGTATACCAACCAGCATTTTAATCAAGCTGGCCGATCTGCACCGAACCAGTACGGACTACATACTAAACCGAACAGATCGTAAGGAACCATATCCGACCAAAAAGGAACGTACATACTAAAAAACG
Source organism: Paenibacillus popilliae ATCC 14706 (assembly GCF_000315235.1). GTDB lineage: Bacteria > Bacillota > Bacilli > Paenibacillales > Paenibacillaceae > Paenibacillus_B > Paenibacillus_B popilliae. Next base: position 1,888 of record NZ_BALG01000004.1, read on the forward strand.
AAGCGCAGCCAACCTGTTGTTGCTAGGTCGCGACGCTTCGTTTTGCCAGCTTGATTATTTAGTATCCTTTTATTTATCGCCATAATGAGTACGGAATGCATAATTCCATCATTCTATCATTGATGCGATAAACCAACCGATTCGTAATCCGAATCCGACGGCTCCAGTACCAGATAAATCCCCTCGGTGGCACTATTTGCACTGGCTGCTACGTCCGCATTTGCGGATAATTCTTCCGTTGTGATGATTATTTTGGCTAATGTAGTTGTATTCATGATGGCCATGTCACAATCAACATTGCTGGTTCGAAAATCTTTAGAAATCATCTGTTTCTGAAGCAAGTTTTCCAAACACCTTACCATTGACGTTATGTTCGCCGCCACTCCACTGAATGTAGTAGTTTCCAGTGCGCATACCTTGTGCAAAACCTTCCTCCCAATTTTTCCAAGTAAGAGAGCTTTTTGCATCAATCGTTGTGGCGAAGTACACTTTGTTAGTATCAATGTGTTGTAAATTAACGTTAACTGGGTATTTACTTAAATTCTTAAGTAAAAGTTTAAGATGACCATTATTAGGGTTAACCTTAAAGGGATTAGTGACATTTGCACCACCAACTGCTGAGCTATTCCATGTCTTATCGACACTTCGCCGTACTCTTTCTTTTTCTTCTTTATTATGGAAATTTAATTCTCCCTCCCAATTCGTTTGAACTAATTCTCCAGAAGATTTTGTTGTTGCAGATACTTCTTGAGCAGATGCAGAAGTTGCACTTAGGATAATGGGCGCAGCAAGTGCCGTCACTAGTAACACTTTTTTCATATTTTATTCCTCCAAATATAATTTTTCCCCTAGATGGATTATAAAATCTATGTATGCATAAATATACTACATAATTACAAAAAAAGAAAGAATATTTTACAAAAAAAGAAAGAATATTTTACAAAAAAAACCTTAAAATTAGTCCAAGTAAACCATTTTGTAGCCGAAGAAGTGGTTTTATACTATCGTAGCATCGTGACGCTTCGTTTTTTTAGTATCCTTTTATTTATCGCCATAATGAGTGGGTGCACCCTCATATGGCACCCCCTGCCCTGGAGCCGGATGCGGTCGTACCGTGGGACCCTCCCTGCCGAGCCCCACCCACGGACACTGCCGCATCCGGCTCCGGTGCGCAATTACCAAAATAACATGCACAAATAATTGTGATTTTAAATAGATTAAGCAGCTTAAATGGACAGATATTATTAGCCTTACGATGCTTAACATCATACTCAATGCATGTCTAGATGCGCCTGAGTTGACGTCGTGCCTATGTTTGAAGTTAAGTTGGAATATTGCTAATGCTACGCCCACCCTCCAAGGACTCATTAACACCATTAATTTCTTTTCGGATGCCCCATGTTATCAACAAACATAGCAAAAAAGCTATTCCATAAAATAGCCTAATTAAAAATCTTAAAAAAAATAATCCACATTAAATTAAGTTACTTTTTCCATCTGTTTTTAAAAATCAAGAAAATTTGAACAATTAGTAAAAAAACCATTATCACAAATAATATTATCCAAACATAGTGCCAAAGAATTGAATTATCAGAAATAGACGTCGCTATCAAAAAACCAAAAATTGCTAAAATAATAAAAAATAATCCAATTGAACTCATTACACGTCTATCAGGATATCTAAAAAATGTACATACACCCCAAATAACAAGAATACAAATCCCTAAAAAGAATATAAAGTTTAAAGAGATGATTAATTTCCTCCTTTCCAAAGGAGATACAATGTATCTCCTTTTAAAAATATGTATTATCAAATTGGACAGCATTTGCCGTAAGGGGCGACTCTCCCGGGGGAAGGTTATATAAAAGAGTTTACATAAAATTCTTGACGGATATTATCACATATTATCAATATAACCATAAGCTTTTCTTAAAGACTCTTTTGCATTCAACCAGTCTGTAGATGTAGCATACGTTTCTATTCCTATGGCTAAGCCTGCTTCAATTGCCAGCTTAACATTTTTACTAAACAATGCTCCACCTTCAACAGCTGCTGCAGCTGCAAATCCCATAAGATTATTTGTTGCACTATCAAGATCACTACCTAAATCATCTACAGAGCTTTTAGCACTATCGAACAGTCTATGAGAACTGTTTACAGTTTTAGAAACATGCGATCCTATTGGACTAAGTTTAAAGGTTATACCTCTAATCCCCATATCATTGTAGCACTTAAAGGTATAGTTCTGATATCTACCATCATCATAATAATGACAAATTTTGGGTATACCTCCCGAATCTCTTTTCACACGCTTGTATGCATCAACTGATGATGCAAAAACTGAAGAAAAAGAAAATAATACAGTTGCCGTTAAAACTCCGGCTACCAAATTTCTTACTTTCATACTCTACATCTCCTTCTTAAGATATATTATCCATATTTAAAAACTAGATAAATATACCACATGTTATTTGAAAGTGACAACTCCCCATGCCTAAAGGTAGAGGGGCTTCTCAAAATCACATCAAGCAATGAGACTGGTATAGCCAAAAACGCAAATGCATCTGCACGCTTAGGCTGCTGTACGAACGTGGTCATCAATAAAACCAACATAAGACAACCCAAATACGGTAGCAAAGATCCTAATTGCACATGCCTTTTCATGTCAATTGATTAACATGGTCTACGCCCTTTGGACATCTGGTGTATCCTCTTTACCATTCCCGCCCGCTCTTTCCCCTATCTTTGCTTTGTGTTGTTTTGTAAATTGCACAATTTTGCAACATTTTTCTCAATCAAAAAAGCCCTCACTAACAGTGAGAGCCTTGTGTTTATTCCAAAAAATTTATTTAACAATAACACCAAAACATCCATATGGACATGAAACCATTACTGGTTGTTTTTTTGAACTACCACTACCATTGTTACTACGATCTTTCGAATAATTTATCAAATTCTTCAAACGAATTATCCAATCTTTCAAACCATTCATCGTCGAATTCAGTAAAACTTTCAAATGTCTTACTGAATTCTTCAAAATTCTTCTTAAATTTTTCTTTAAACATTTCAGCCTTTTGATCAAGTTCCCTATATTTTTTGATTATTTCTTCATATTCTTTAGTCCCTTTTTCAACTACAGTTCCATTTTTCTTAACAGTTCCATTAGTCTCGACAGTAATAAAGTTACCATCAATTGTATTGAAGCCGTCAGTAGAAACAGATTTACAATTATAACAATTCTTTAGTTTAACTTTAGGAGAGCCGTCATTTTCATTAGATTCGGTAGCAAATGATGACTGTGACATAACCATCATTGAAGAAATTACTAAACCCACAGTAAGTAATTTTCTTATTTTCATTTCAACCCTCTTTTCTAAAGAAATTCGTCTCCAAAAATTAGAACTACATTCTACATCCCCAACAATTTAGAATTATCACTCTACCTTTATTAGATGATCTTTCTTTATTAGATGATGGGTCAGCAAATGCCGATTGTGACATCAGCATCATAGATGCGACTACAGTGGCCAAAATAAACATCTTTTTGAACTTCATTATTTTATTCATCCCTTCGTCTATATATTCTATGTCTGTGCATTCTGTTACGGAATATATTACCATGGTAATATATTGAAGTCTACCACAACAACAAAATATAGCAATAAAGCTACCCTATAGGATAGCTTTATGCACCATTGTATATTGACTTGTTTTGTCGTATCACTTCTCAAAACTCATAGAATGGGGTATACTTTATTCATCTTATTTCCCGCACTCGTTTTGGCTTCCCCTGCCTGGCGGGTGTTTTTATTTTATTTTTATCCATGAGTTCTTTTTCCTCTCCTAGATATCTTACCTCTCTTGCTCTCGTTATCTTAAGTGCTTCGCGCTCCGCTTGCATCGTATGCAAAACATTCATGTCATCTGTAGTCTTACGCTTTTCTGATAACAAAAATTTAAGCATTTGCAAGTCCATATAACGTTTTCGCTTACGACGTAAATCAGCCGGAAAATCCTTTTCCGTTTCCTCTTCATAGTCCCCACACATGACCACAAACCGCTTGAGGGATTCTATCAAAACATCAGCATCTGGAGGCAACTCTTCATTAAGTACAAGCATCTGTAGACGTCCTCGTATCTGTGCAACCTCTCGACGCTTTTCCGTGTCAATGTCCCTCAACCTAAATAGATAGTTCTTACACTGCACAAACTTATCCGGATCGCCTTGCTGCAATACCCGCCAAAATGCAGAGTCATGTACAAAGCGTGTAACCAAGTGCGTCCAGAGCATTGACAAGCCATCATAACGCAAAAGATAGTCCATGGAGTCAAAAACCCTTGTTTCCCCTGTAGCCATATTTGAAAAGTCCCGCATGTAATCCCTGTGAACCTCAAATTCTACGTTCCAAACCCTATCGACATCCATGCCCCGCCGTTCATACAAATCAATAAAATAGTCCTTACGTTTGTCCTTAATCTCTTTTGATTTGTTATATATGCGTAGCTGGCATCGCGAGCGGTCACCAAAATATACCGTACCGAAT
>NZ_BALG01000003.1 GCF_000315235.1 Paenibacillus popilliae ATCC 14706
ACTCGGTCACGCTGAATGGTTGCAGCCGATGCAACCTTAGCTGTATTGCAATGGTGTGATGCGGGGGATTAATGGTATTAGTGTGATGGTGTCGTTTGAGGCATGGGAACGGCGCTGTCACAGTGATACCGTTCCTTCGGGGGGCGGTATATGTTATTGCGGTGTTTAGTGATTATTTGTAAAAAAATTTTTACCGTTACCTATTTTTGGGAAGGAATTTTGGGGGGGTTGGAGAATGTCTAAACATATGACAAATATAATTGAAAATGGGTGATTGAAGAAATGACAGACAATTTTGAATTAGAGGGCAAAAAAGCTATTTTTACCGAGGTGGAATACCAAGAATACTTAATATCGACGATCAATGAAATGTATCCTAAGTACACCCAAAAAAGATTGTTGAAAGACTTGGAAAAACAACATATTATTAAATTGAAAAAAAATACTATTCAATCAGCTGACGATTCTGTAATTGATTTGTCAGAAGTTGAAGAAGAGGAACAACTAACCAAAGGCATTTCTAGCGGAAATTCAGCGATTCATCGTCAATTTGAGAAATATGAGTTCTTGAAATCTTACAAGTATGCCGCTATCTTTTCTGTTAATTCAGTTGATGAATCATTATTTAAACAATCGCAAGACGATGGTTTAATTCAAAATTTTATAGCCGAAGACTACTCTTTTGATGAAATCTATAATGGGGTTAATTATAGAAATATTAAGCCTACCATGTATGCGATGGGCAATGTGATTGCATTAAAATTTAGCCGCCTCTTAACGGGGTTTACTCCGGGAATTGGCGAAAAGAAGCAAATTAAGTATCCTATACTTTGTGTATATTTGAAGAATCTTGAGGTAGTAGAAGTTCGTTTTGACCGGGTCAAAACTTATTTTCAAGAAGATGAATTTTTTTATCATAAACAAGTCGATTTTGTTTTAAGTTGGCTTAAAAAGTGTGTTGGTTTTGAGATAGAAAATATTAACATATCATCTATTATCAATTACATAAATAAACAAGAACAAGATGAAGTCAATGTTTATTCTCAAGCGATGAGTACGGCAAGTGGTGGTAAGGCAGTTCTTGAAGCTGGACTAAACGAAAATTTTATTCTCCCATTACTCGGAGAACTTAAGGAACTAATCAAATCACACGAAGATCTTTTCAATAAAAGTCCTGAAATTAAGCAACTGCTCGATATGTTTATTTCAGAAACAGAAGCAAACTCTGATCTGCCTTGGATATCGTTGGTATGGAAGGGTAAAGAAAAAGGGAAAGAAACACACGTTAAGTTTAGACACAATTTTATGAACCAGGGATATACATTATTACAATATTACGGTCATCAATCTGATATGGAGAAGATGGATCATGTCACCGAATATATTATTAACTGTAAGAAAAAACTTGACGAAAAAGCTGAAGACGGAGAAATTAGAGACGCTGTTGTCTCTGTTTAGATCTTATAGAAAAGGACAATACATATATCCTGGAGTTCTGATAAGACAGCTAAATATTACGATGACAAAGGCCTATGAAATATTGGAGCAAGTAAAATCTCAGGGGCTTATTGCTGTTAACTATGAGGCTTATTGTTATTCCTGTAATAAATTTACCGGATATTCGTATGAAACGATTGGTAGTATCCCTGAATACATTGAATGTGAGGAATGTGGGCGAGAATTGCATCCATTTAAAGATTGCGTGGTTGTATATAAGGTGTTAAGAGATGAATAATGTCGGACTAACACCAAAAGAATATCTTCTTGAAGTGCTGAAAAATGAAGAAGATATGTTTAGGGAAATTACAAGGTTGGATGGCAAAGAGAAAGCCGAGTATGAGGAACTTCTTGAGCAGCTTGAAGAAGTACATAAAAGAGAAAACCAACAACACTATGATACGCACCAAAAAGGAAAAGCTCTTGAAACAATTGTTAGTTTTCTTTTAGGAAAGTCTGTAATATTTGAGATACATGAAAACATTAGAAATAGCACAAACGAGATTGACCAATTATTATGTTTGAGTTATAAAGGCAAAAAGTTCAAAGATTTTTTACCTTTTTCCGGGGATTTATTTTTATCAGAATGTAAAAATTATAATAAAAAAATTGATGTCACTTGGGTAGGAAAGTTTTTTTCTTTATTAACCACGTCCCATACAAAAATAGGGTTTTTATTTTCTTATTACGGACTAACAGGGAAAAAGTGGAATAATGCTGTTGGATTAACGAAAAAGTTATTTTTGCTTAAAGAAAGACTTGAGGATCGTACATATATTATAGATTTAAACATATCTGATTTCAGGCTGATTCAACAAGGTCATAGCTTGCTTGAATTGATAGATTCAAAGATGAAAGGGCTCAAAACGGACACCAGCTTTGAAGTATTCCTTCAATTAAAACACCCAGTGCTTGAAGAAAGAGAGAAAACAAATTAAGTCGCTGATTATTCAGCGGCTTTTATTTTATTTCGGATAGGAGATGATAGCATGGCGAAATACCGTAAAAAGCCAGTGATTGTTGATGCATTCCAGTGGACAGGCGGGCGGAATCAGACCGAAGATCCGGAATGGGTATGCGACTGCATCAAAGCCGGATTAATCATTTTTAGGGATGGGGCAATGTTAATCGAAACGCTTGAAGGCGTCATGCAGGCAAAGCCAGGTGATTACATCATCCGAGGCGTTCAAGGCGAAATCTACCCGTGCAAGGCTGATATCTTCAAGCAAACATACGAACGAGTCATTTAATCAATGCGATGAAAGGATGGTGATACACATGGCATTGACGGCCAAGCAACAACGGTTTGCTGATGAATATCTAATTGACCTCAATGCCACGCAGGCGGCGATC
>NZ_BALG01000002.1 GCF_000315235.1 Paenibacillus popilliae ATCC 14706
TACGCCCTGTTCGCCTTCCGAGTACGGGAGGACGTTCTACACTTCAACTGCGGATAACCCGCGCCTTTTTCCGCGCACCCGCCGCGACAGCAAGAAATGGAGAAAGCGTTATGCGCTGCGAACCCGCGTAGAACGCTGTATCAAGCGCCAGAAAGTCGATTACAAACTGGAAGCGTCGCGCGGGCGCAGAGTTCCCGCCACTGGAACTTTCGCGTGTACTTGATCGCCATGTGCCAGCATGCCGACGCATGGCTGGAAGAAGCCAGGAAACAAAAACAACAGAGGTCCGTTGATAAGTGGCTAAAAGACCTGACAGCCGCTTAATCCCATACGGTTCACATCGCATTTTTTTAAAATGCCCGGGTTTTGGGTTCTTCGGCATACACATTTTTGAAAACAGCTTTCATCTGTGCCATTTCATCGGCGCTTCTGCTTCATTCACCCCTCATTTCGACTCAGAATGCTTGCTTTATTCCGAGCCTCTATTAAAATGCCAAAACAGCAAACGTCTGTGCAATCGTTCGCGCTACTGATGATTTTCCAATCCACTTTTTTATTCCTCTTTTGCTTCGATGAAGGTCTGCTTGATGATTTTTCTGGTTCTTGGATTTCACTAGCATTAATTAGGTACTGAAATAGAACTTGTAAACGCAGATGCAGATGCACTAAATAGCAGGACACCAGAAAGAAAAAAAGAAGTTATTGTTTTTACAGTTGAAAATTTAAATATGTTAAACATATCCTTTTTTATGAAGTACAACAATATTATAACATCTAATAGGAAGATTTCAACATTTTTTTGGTAAAGTGAACTATTATACAAAAAAACTACCTTATAAGAAGTCTCACTCTATCATTATTTACCATAATCGTGTTCAAATTTACTAAGCGTTGGCAAAGGAGAAGGAAACCAGTTACAACCAAGTTCGCACAACCTACGGTTCCGTTGATCAGGGTAAGCTCCCCCTTCGCCGACGATCAAGTTCGCCAAATGGGACAGCTGCGCCAAATCGCCTTGACTACCCGCGTAATCTGCTTCTCCGGTACCGGATTTGATCGAATTCCCGATGATGATCACGTCAGTAGCTGATTATTGTCAGTTATCAAGAACGTATTGAAATGCTTCTTTCTTCGGTTGGAGTGGCCGATCTCAGCGTTGATATAGAACTCGACAACGATAAATCAATATCGAGCTCCGGATATCCCAAACACATGGGGAGTATGTATATTGAGTTCACCAAGAGGAAAAAAATCCCTCGCAGCATTACGCTGCGAGGGCACAAGTCAATCCATATTGCATAGAACCGTAACAGAAAAATGACTTGGAACAGGAATACGGCATGAATAAACGTTACGCTTACTTCGCTACGGTATGGATCGGATGTCCAAGCACGACTTCCGCCGCTTCCATTACGATCTCGCCAAGCGTTGGATGAGCGTGGATCGTCAGTGACAGGTCTTCAATCGTTGCTGCCATTTCCACAGCCAAGCCCATTTCCGCAATCAGGTTAGACGCTTCCGCGCCGACGATCTGGGAACCGAGCACGACGCCGGTATCCGCGTCAGCTACGATCTTGACGAAGCCTTCCACGTTGCCTCCAAGGGACAGCGCACGTCCATTCGCCGCATATGGGAACTTGCCGGCTTTGACGTGATAGCCTTTTTCCTTCGCTTCTGCTTCGGAGAGACCTACGCTTGCGCACTCTGGATCGGTGAAGCATACGGCAGGGATGCACTTGTAGTCGACAACACTTGGCATGCCCGCGATAACTTCTGCAGCCACTTTACCCTCGTAAGAAGCTTTATGCGCCAGAGCTGGACCGGCAACGATATCGCCAATGGCGAAGATGTGCGGAATGCTTGTACGCCCTTGATGGTCGACTTCGACCAGGCCGCGGTCGGTCATTTTGACGTCGATCATTTCGAGGCCAAGCTCGCCATCGGTGTTCGGACGGCGGCCAACCGTTACGAGCAGGTATTCTGCGGAAACTTCTTTGCTTTCGCCTTTGACCGTGAATTTCACCGTAACGTCTGTCTCCGTTTGCGTTGCGCTCTCCGCTTTCGCGCCCGTGAAGATTTCCACATTGGATTGCTTCATGTTTTTCGCGACAAGCTGCGTCATATCTTTATCGAAGCCTGGCAGCACCATGTCTGCACCCTCGATGATCGTTACTTTCGTGCCAAACTTGGAGTACATTTGGCCAAGCTCTGCGCCGATGTAGCCGCCGCCGATGACGATCATCGACTTCGGAATTTCCTGAAGTTCGAGAGCTTCCGTCGACGACAGAATGCGGCCGCCGAACGGGAAAGCTTTCAACTCGATTGGACGGGAGCCGGTTGCGATAATGCAGTTCTTGAACTTGTAGCGCGGCGCTTCTTGGTCGTTGAATACGCGCGCTTCATTTTCGTTGATGAACATGCACTCGCCGTTGAACACTTGCACTTTGTTCGCCTTCAGCAATGCGCCAACGCCGCCGGTCAGCTTTTTCACGACGCCGCCCTTGAATTCTTGCACTTTTTTGAAGTCGACTTTTACATTTTCAGCCGTGATGCCAATAGCGGAAGCATGTTGAGTCACTTCATATTGATGTGCTGCGCTGATCAATGCTTTGGAAGGAATACAGCCGCGGTTCAAACATACGCCGCCGACTCCCGATTTATCTACGATAAGCACGCTTTGACCGAGTTGGGCAGCGCGAATCGCTGCCACATAACCGCCCGGGCCTGCTCCAATAACCAGAGTATCAATGTTCAAAGATGCGTCTCCTACTACCATCCGGTTACACCTCCATGACAAGCAGTTCTGGATTCGCAAGCAACTGCTTGATATAGTTCATAAAGTTTTGTGCCGTTGCGCCGTCGATGAGACGGTGGTCGAAGCTGAGAGACAAGGCCATTACTGGTGCTGCCACGATTTCGCCGTTCTTCACGACCGGTTTTTCCGTAATGCGGCCGGTACCCAAAATCGCAACTTCCGGGAAGTTGATGATTGGAGTGAAGAACATGCCGCCTGCGGAACCGATGTTCGTAATTGTGATCGTGCTGCCTTTCAATTCGTTCGGGCCGAGCTTGCCTTCGCGTCCACGGATAGCCAGATCCTTGATGCTATCGGCGATCATCCAGATGCTGCGGCGATCCGCATCATGGATAACCGGAACGATGAGACCGTTGTCTGTATCGGTAGCGATACCGACGTTGTAGTACTTTTTGTACACAATCTCGTTGTTCGCTTCGTCGATCATCGCGTTCATCGCCGGGAACTGACGGCAAGCCGCAACAAGCGCTTTGACGATAAACGGAAGGTAGGTTACCTTCGTGCCTTTCTTCTCCATCATTGGCTTCAAGCGGGTACGGAATGCAACCAGATCCGTCACGTCCACTTCGTCCATGATCGTAACATGCGGCGCCGTGTAAGCCGACTTGACCATCGCATTGGAAATGGCTTTGCGGATGCCCTTGAATGGCACGCGCTCTTCTTCGGCTTCGCGTCCATTAGCTGCTAGAGCTGCAGGCGCTGCTTTAACTTCGGCAGCAACTTGAGGCGCTTCTGCCTTCGCGGCAGGGGCTCCGCCATTGGCGAATGCTTCCACATCCTCGCGCGAAATTTTGCCGTTTTTGCCGGTTGGAGGAACTTCGCCGATGTTCACGCCCAATTCGCGGGCCAGCTTGCGCACGCTTGGCGTTGCCAGTACTTCATGGTTAGGCGCTGCTGCCGTACCTTCCGCTCTTGGAGCTTCCTCTTTTGGAGCTTCCGCTGCCGGTGCTGCTGCCGGTTCTTCCTTCGACTCTTCGGCCGGAGCCGCTTGTTCTGGAATATCCCCTTCGGCGTCGATAATAGCCACCACTTCGCCCATATGGCATACTTGGCCATCCTTTGCCAGCACTTCCAGCACCGTGCCGTTTACCGGACAAGGCACTTCAACGACAGCTTTATCATTTTGAACTTCCATGATGATGTCGTCGTCGGTAACTTTGTCACCCGGTTTGATGTGTATTTTAATAATTTCGCCTTCATGCAGCCCTTCACCCAGCTCTGGAAAGCAATATTCAAATGTAGCCACAAGAACAACCTCCTTCAAATCTGTACGTTTCTACCTTAGAAGTCCAATACTTTTTTGGCGCCAGCTACGATGCGGGCAGGTGTTGGCAGCCAAGTGTCCTCGATTTGGGCAAACGGATATACCGTATCCGGACCGGTTACACGCAGCACTGGCGCTTCCAGATGAAGAATCGCCTTTTCATTGATTTGGGCAATGACTTCTGCAGCGACGCCGGAAGTTTTTTGCGCCTCTTGAACGACGATAGCGCGGTTCGTCTTCTTGATCGAAGCGACGATTGTATCGATATCCAGCGGAATCAATGTGCGCAGGTCGATCACTTCCGCTTGTATGCCTTCCTTCTCCAGTTCAGCCGCCGCTTTTATCGCCGTATGAACCATCAAGCCGTAAGCGATGATCGTAACGTCCTTGCCTTCACGGACGACCTTCGCTTCGCCGAGCGGAACAGTATAGTCTTCTTCAGGCACCTCTTCGCGATAAGCATGGTACAAGTTCAAGTGTTCCATGAAGAATACAGGGTCATTGTCACGGATCGCCGAGATGAGCAATCCTTTCGCATCAAATGGATTCGAAGGAACGACCACTTTAATGCCCGGTGTCTGTACGAGTAAACCTTCCAACGAGTCCGTGTGCAGCTCAGCCGCTTTTACCCCGCCGCCGAACGGCGTACGGAATACGATAGGCGCATTGTAGCGTCCGCCGGAGCGATAGCGCATGCGCGCTGCTTGAATACAGATTTGGTCAAGAGCTTCATAAATGAAGCCGACGAACTGGATTTCTGCGATTGGGCGGAAGCCCTGGATGCCGAGACCGACAGCCATCCCGCCGATTGCGGACTCTGCCAACGGCGTATCGAACACACGCTCATCGCCAAATTCTTTTTGCAGACCTTCTGTTGCACGGAACACGCCGCCGACATGGCCGACATCCTCCCCAAATAACAACACGTTCGGATCCCGCTTCAACTCCACGCGCATTGCGTCGCGAATCGCTTCTTTCATATTCATTTGTGCCATTGCATCGTATCCTCCTTACGTTATCACACAGCCTGATTCGGACTGGTTCGCATTCTCATGCGATGCTGACTTTTATCGATAACCGGATGCATTTCCTGCTTACCCGGTTCATTGTCGTTCTGCTGTTTATTAAAAATCGGCTTTTTGCTCTTCCAAATATTTTGGCGTCGTCTCGAACATGCTGTCAATCAGACCGGCAACCGTCATCTTTTCGGTTTTTTCCGCACGCTTGATTTCTTCGTTCACTTTCGCTTTCGCTTCGTCTTTCACACGGGCTGTATCTTCTTCCGTCCACAGTCCCTTTTTCTCCAAATATTTGCCGAAGCGTACGAGCGGATCTTTGATTGCCCATTCCGCTTCTTCGTCTTTCGTGCGGTATTTGGTCGTGTCGTCGGCCATGGAGTGAGGACGGAAACGGTACGTCAACGACTCGATCAGCGTTGCGCCTTCTCCCTTGCGTCCGCGTTCTGCCGCGATTTGAACCGCCTTGATGACCGCGAGTACGTCCATGCCATCAACCTGCATGCCGTGAATGCCTGCTGCTACCGCCTTATGAGCGATCGATTTCGCTGCCGTTTGCTTAGTGAACGGCGTTGTAATTGCATAACCGTTATTCTGTACGAAGAAAATAACCGGTAGGTTGTACGCGCCAGCAAAGTTAAGGCCTTCATAGAAATCGCCCTCGGAAGAACCGCCGTCACCCGTGTACGTAATCGCTACGTTCGGTTGTTTTTTCAGCTTGAAGCCTTTGGCAATCCCCATCGCGTGCAGAATTTGCGCGCCGATGATGATTTGCGGCATCAATACGTTGACACCTTCTGGAATTTGCCCGCCATGCTGATGTCCGCGGGAATAGAGGAATGCTTGGTACAATGGCAATCCATGCCATACGATTTGCGGCATGTCACGATATGCCGGCACAACGAAGTCTTCCTTCTCAAGCGGGTATACGCTGCCTACCATGGAAGCTTCTTGACCGGATACCGGCGCATAGAAGCCGAGGCGGCCTTGGCGGCCCAAATTGATGGCACGCTCGTCCCATGTCCGCGTGAATACCATGCGGTACATGATTTCCTTCAATTGTTCGTCGGTAAGTTCCGGCACGAGATCCGGGTTCACGATTTCTCCTTCTGGAGACAAGACGGACAATGGCTGAACATCTTCCGTCTGAACTTCAAATGGATACTTGCTCATTGTTTTCACCTCAATAAAAGTTTGAAGATTTTGTTAAACTGTTATAGAATAATTATACACCTGTTTCACTCAATTGGTCAAAAGAAAACGCGAAAAAAGTAATTATTTTATTGTGGTGTTGTTATAACAGATATAACTTCATACTATAACAGCATGTCACAAAATTGTGAACTTTAGCACAAAGCAGTCCTCTGCCCACAAGCACGGCGTCTATTTCCACAGCGAGCGGATCGCTAAAAAGTGGACTTTTTGACCAGCCTCTTTATAGAAGAACATTTTGGCCAATCAAAGATTATTATTCTGCAATAAAAGCTAAATCTTGCACAAGGCGGTGTAAATGATGTCCGATTCATCCATTCTCAAACGAACGATCCACAAGCATGTCATTCCAAGCAGCCTGCTGAGCGCAGATCGCCATGTTCGCGTCTACCTGCCGCCAGGATATCAGGAGATGCTGAGCTACCCGGTCGTCTACTGCCAGGATGGCGAAGATTTCTTCAACTTCGGCCGCATCGCGACCTATGCGAACAAACTCATTATTGAAGATGAAATGGAGCCTTTCATCATTGTCGGCGTAGACGTGGACAAAAAAATACGTACATCTGAATATTCCCCCGACGGGCAACGTTTTGAATCATATACCCGCGCATTCGTCGAAGAAATTGTTCCCTTCATCGAGCAGCATTATCCGGTACGGACCGATTGGACCGAGACCATCTTGGCGGGCGATTCGCTGGGCGGCACCGTCTCTCTTCATTTGGCGCTTCGCCATCCAGAACGCTTCCGCCAGGTCATCTCGCTGTCGGGTGCGTACTATCCACACTCGCAAGAGCTGATTGCCCGAGAGTCGGACTTGGGCTGGCTGCACTTGTTCATGATCGTCGGTTTGCAAGAAACTGCTTTCAAGACAGATCGGGGCGTGTTCGATTTTGTCGCCTTGAACCGCGCGGCGAAGCAGCTTCTGGAGGACAGAGGCGCCCATATCCAATACAGCGAGCATGATGGCCTGCATCAATGGGGCTTCTGGCAACAGCATATCCCGGACGCGCTCCGCTTTTTCCTTGAATAGTTCCCTTTGCCTGTACCGCCAAAAGAGAACAGCTAAAAGTAGTGGCATACTGAAAGGTATGTCACTACGGTATGCACTACTTTTGTGTCGATTTGCCATGATCCAGGCCCTGCTCCTGAATGATCTTGTTCAACAGCCGGACGCAGCCCGCCTGAATCAGCCGGTATACTTCATCAAAATTGCCGGTGTAGTATGGATCAGGCACGTCTTCCGCCTGCTCCTCCGGAAGCAGTGTCATAAAGCGAATCACCTGAGCCTGTCTCGCTGCTGCCCCTTCCCAAGTCAGTACATTCTGTTCATTGCTTCTATCCATACATACAATATATGTAAAATCACTAAAATCCCCGGGTCTGAATTGTCTGCCCAGTATGCCTTCATATGAAATGCTGCATTCATCCAGTATCGCGCACGTGCCTTGGTGGGGCGGCAGACCAATATGCCAATCTCCGGTACCCGCGGAATCGACGGCAAACACGTGTTCCAGGCCCGCTTGCTTCACTTCTTGTCGAAATATCGCCTCTGCCATCGGTGAACGGCAAATGTTGCCGAGACAGACGAATAATACGCTCACCACTGCTTTACACCTCCTTTTCGCTTCGGAAGGGCTAGGTCTCTTCACTTGTAAATATACCTATTTCGACAACAAATAACAAGCTCATGTACCAAGAAGGCAGGTTAGGGATTGGTCTTGTGGCTGCAATCGGATATACTTAGAATGCACACACATCTATATTCGGGACTTTCAGCGTTAGAAGGTCTCAAAGAGGAAGGATAGCCATGTACATAGCCCCCCCTGTACCCCGCCCTCGCCATGTCGTTATTTGTGCCGGTGGCATTCTCGATGCCTCCCTGCTCTCCGTGTGTAACGAGGCGGATGTCGTTATCGGCGCTGATCGGGGTGCATTAGCTTTGGCCAATCAGGGAATCTGCCCGGACGTGGCGATTGGGGATTTCGATTCCGTCACAGAGGATGAACGGATCCAAATACGAAACTGCAGCAAGCATTATCATGATTTTGACGCAATCGACAAAGATTATACCGACACCGAGCTGGCCTTCCATACGGCGCTCGCATGGAGGCCCGCCCAGATCACGCTGCTGGGTGCAACCGGCACGAGACTGGATCATACGCTTGGCAATATCCATCTGCTGCGGGTCGGTCTTGATCAAGGCATCCAATGCCAAATTGTTGACGCCCACAATATGATCCGGCTAACCAATTCCGAACTGACTCTGCCACGGCAGCCCTACTCATATATGTCGCTGCTCCCGCTTAGCATGACTGTTACCGGCATTACGCTCAAGGGCTTCGCCTATCCTCTGGTAGATGCCACGCTTCAAATCGGGCAGTCGCTCGCTATCAGCAACCAGTTCGCCGCCAAGGAAGGATCCGTCACCATACGGGACGGCTACCTGCTTGTCATCTGCAGCCGCGACTAAGCGGGGGCAATCGGGATGCCGGCTGACGATGTTCTCCTCGAGAGGAAACAACCGCATGCCCTCGGTAAGCTAACACCGGGATGGCAGCAGGCCTGGAAAATCAGGCCGTTGCGGTCCCTTGCTACATCTATCTCAGGGACCTGCTTTTCTCGTTCCGCGCGCATAGGCCTGAAGACGCACTTCCGCTTGCTCCTGCTCCATCTTCGCTGCCCAATCCCGATCGTCTTCGGGAATGACTACTGTGGCCTCCGACCAGCGCTACTCGAATCCGGACTGGTACAGCTCCTTCACGAATTCCAGCTCGGACTCCGGCTCCAATGAACGGAACAGCACTGGAATGAATGCGAGCGGTTCCCCTGGCGCCTTACGGCCCATTCTGGCACGGCCGCGGGAAGTATCCCTGCGCCGCAGCCTCCTTTTCGCTTGCGAAGGTCTCCACAATGGCGCGTCGCTCCCCGCATCGGGAACGGTAATAAATACGAATACCGTCTCGAATCGCTCCATAGACAACGGGACGCTTGACCAGGCGTCCTCCGCCGAACGCATAGTTGTTATAGTAGTGCCCCCCTATCGGAAGCCCTTGAATAAATGCAACGAACCCGATGTCATCGACCGTGTTGTTCCAATCCTCCTGCCCAATTAACGGAAGCGTAAACGTATATGTAATCCCCAGCTTGCGGGCATGCGTATTGTGAAGGTTAATGTAATAGGCAAGATCCGCCTGAATCGAGTTCACGATAGTCATCCGGCGCACCTGCTCGAACTGGTCGGCACCCGCCAATATTGGAATACGCTGACCCACGGCTTCATTGACCCGCTCACGCTTACCCTCGTACCATCGCTCTGTTGTCGCATCGAACGCATACACGTAATCATCCAGGGTGAACGACACGCTATTCCCCGGCGCATCCGCAAAAGCATATGGCTTCTTCGCATGCCATAGCGGCTTGGATTCCAGCTCGCCGTCGCTGCTGCGAATCTCGCCGTAAGCATAAATCCAATAGCCGTCATAATCCATCACAGCGATAGCGGGAATATGTCCGAGCAACACCTGCTGTCCGACGCCATCACCAGATACATCGAAATTCGTGAACAGCGTCTCGCAAAATTGCTCCAAAGCCCGCTCTTTGTTGGCACGGAAATGTTTGAACGATTCGTAGCCCGCTTCATATTGCTGATATTCATTCCTATGAAGCGCAAACGCCGCATCCTGCACCGCGGCATGGATAGCCCCGTCATACATGCGCGTCAGCTCCTGTGCACCAGCCTGATCTTCGATCCGCCAATCCTGCAGCAGCATCGACGGAAAGAAAATGGCGACGAAAAATAGTGCCAACCCGATGAAATAACCGGAATTAATAGTCTTCATTCCGCACCATTCCTCCGTATGGGATGTAGATGCGCGCCAAGTCATCAGGAAGCGTGCGGGTAAGAAAGCTGCGGACAAGAACTGCATTGGTTCCATTCACATTTTTGACAACGACTCGAAAAATATCTCCCACCTTCAAATAATATACCCGGTCTGGATCGGTTAGCGGTGCTGAGGTGTCCGGGAATAAGACGCGGTTCAAATCATCCGCATAATGAAAATCATAATACACCTCGAAGCGCGCTTGGAAGGTTCCGGCATCCGCCGGATCCGTATGGATAGGATTGTATTTCTTGATTCCATGCTCCATCTCGATATCGAATATATGGCCGGTTTGCGCCAGTTGAGCGTTCAGATCATTGACCATGTGCGGCGTAATAAATCCTTTGTCACGGACGGCATCGACAAATCCGGTAACGGACGAATAGGCCAGCGTATAGGCAAGCTGATCCTGCTGTTGATACGAAGCGCCTATCGGATACAGGAATATCAAATAACATGCAATGACAGCTGCGAACAATGTAATGATTCCTTTAGCCACACCGTAATCTCCTTCCTATAGCGGATCGAAAATCACCCTCTCCAGGATCCCGTCCGTACACCATACCTGTCTCATGCGATACAATCCGCTCAGCCAGATTCCCGAAGCGTCTATACGATCCCGGTCCACATCCCGCCCATATTCTGTCGACCCAACTTGGATCACGGCATCTATCGCGCGAATATGATAGATCGATTGCAGCACGACCGCTCCCGTAACCGTATAGGTCTGTGGAATTTGCAGCCGGAGCGCGAGATTCGGGTCCCGCTCATCGAGAACCCGTTCCGCTTCATCCAGCAGAAGATTGTGAGCAGTTACCGCATCATGCGAGAACGAGAGCGCCGCCACAAAAAGGATAAGGGCAACCAAGAGGGATATCATGCGAGGGGCATTTTCCATAAAAATTCTCCCCCAAATCTCCAGTCCTTGCTCGAATGGCAGCACCAAGGACTGGACACAACTTTGAATTGCCGTTCAGGCACCCGTTGCTTGAATTCTCCATTTACTGTTGCTCGAACACAATGCCGCGTGTTACATTGCTCTGGTCCACGATGACACGGGCTTTAAATTTGCCGCTCGGGTTGACATAGCTGTCCAGCGACTCCAGCGTCGACAAATCGAGTCTTTCGTTGCGCTTCGCGCTGGAGAAGGTTCCGTTGTCAAGTACATCCGACCCGTAGTAGGTTCCTTCCTTAATTCCATGCGACTTGTTTTTGCCGGTGATGACGCGAATGCCGAACTGATCCTGCTTATAAAATTTGCGGATGGCGTTCACAACCTGGGAACCACTTACTGCTGTATTGTCATATACAGTGAACGATGCTTTGCTGAGCTCCGTCTGTATAGACGAGAATTCATTTTGCGCCGTCTTCGTCGCCTCCTGGGCGCTAACGAACAGCAATACGACAATCGTAATCAATGCAATGGTCAAAAAGATTCCCGCCGCTACCTTCAGCGCGGATTGAGCATTATTCATGGCAAATCAGCTGCTCCTTTTCGCAATTTTTGTTCTATTGGTCTCTGATTGGTATGCCTGGCTGCCCGAAGCAGCTTACTGGCCGGAAGTTACAATTGGCGAATTTGTTCAAAAGACGTACGCATTTGCTCACCGCTCATCCAGACGAGCGGTATAACCAAGTATAAAAAGACGAGCGCATACATCGGCGCGAATCCGAACCATTTTCCCCATACTGCTTTGGCATCGATGCTCTTCTCATAATGCTGCTTGATCATCTCCTGCTCATATAGCCAGTCCTGCTCTACGTCATCGAAGGCTTGGTGAAGCGGAATCAGATCGAAGGCCAATTCGATTTTTTCGACGAAGCGGACAAAGTCCGGATAGGGGGCATCCCGCTTCAGTTGCTGCAGCGCCTCCTCCGCCCCGCTCTCCCAATTCATGAGGCATGCGTGCAGCGGCCTTTTGAAATAAATAGAGCTGCGCCCCATCCAGCCCACGATCTGTTCAGCCGTCATGCGGTCGAAAGCTCTCAGCAGCAAGGTTAGCGTCTGGAACTGGCTAATCTCCGTCCTCATGTCGATATGCTGCAGTCGGATCCGAAGATGAAGGAGGACGACCGGGCAAGCATAAGCGGCAAGACTTGCGGCAAGGACCAGCACCACCTCCCACCACTGAATGCGGCTCCCTTGCAGCCGATCCGTATAGTGGGCGAAGTAGATGGCTAACTGCTTCGATTTCCGTTCGCTTGACACCGAAGGGTGAGCCAGGAGTTGTCCCCTCCACGTCTCAAGCGCTTCCTGCGACGGCTGCCCGGCGCTGCTGCCGGGGATTGGCGGCATCTCCAGCCCAAGCGCCGTCATCTGCCGCTGAAGTTGATTCCACGCCCCGGAAGAGGCTATCGACTGCAATAGGAACAGCAGACAGACGCCGCAACAAAGCACGACTACAGCCAAGGCCCAGCGCCGGGCATTGAATTGATCAACCGGCATATCATCGTTCCCCTCTCTCAGCAACCGCTGGATCCGGCGAATCACTGCCGCCGGCGTGCGGGCCATCAAACGGTGCACGAGGCGCTTAACGGCAGGACGGGTCCAGAGACGGTGCTCCCATGTCCGTCGGACCACAGCTTCGGCCCCCCGGCCTGCCTGCCAATGCAACTGAAGCAGCAGCCTATGGCAAATGAAGACCGTAATGAACACCGCCAGTTGAAGCAGCCAGCCGAGCTTGCTCTCATAAAATTGATCCATCAACGGGAAATAGGCCTTTGCCCATCGGGCGAGCGGGTTAGCGAATAACACGGGTGCGACCGCAATCGCCTGGAGCCCGCTCAGCAAATAGTCCAGCCGGGAGCGCATCGTCAATTCTAGATGCATCTCTCTGATAAGCATCGAGATGCCTTGAAGATAGGATGATCCTTGCCGCTGAGGCGGATCCCCGTATTCGACCACGAAGCGCGACAATCCGGCGAACAGCTTAAAGTAACGGTTTGGAGCCGCCTCCTCATACGCGGCCAGGGCCGCTTCCGGCTCATGTTCATCCATCATGTCTAGCATTCGTTTCATATGGGGCTCAAGCATCGGGTGGCTGCCGTCCGCCGCCTCGGCGATCGCCGCATCGACCATGCGATGGCGATGATAGGCTTGCCTTACACTGGCGAAGGCCTCCGCCCCAAGCTTCATCAGCTTGTGTTCGGCGCGCTGGACAGCCACATCCCGGTACAGCCCTTCCACGACGCTCAATACGAGCACAAGCATGAGCCATGATAGCACATCCTGTTCGAACAAGAGGAACACAATCGCCGCCAACGCAGCTGTCGCGGCGCTGCCGAGCAAGACGGCTGCCGTCTTCTGGCGCAGCAGCCATGCATCATACGAATAGAATGGGCTTAGCCGCCGCCGGATTGCGTGGGACCGTCCCTTTAACAGCGGTGTCTTCCCAGCTATCACATAGAACCGTTGCAGCCCCGCATGCCATGCCGCTTTGATATATCCGCCCCAAGATTCGCTTTGCCGCGGGAATAGATGAGCCTGTCCCGCTTCAAGCCCCCGACTGATTCGCCAGAGCAGAATACCAACGGCTGCCGAGACGGAGGCCAGCGCCATTAGCACAGTACTAACCGGCAATCGCCATCCCTCCTTCCTGGGTCAGCCATTCGCGGAACCTGCGCTTGTCCTCGGCTGTCATTTCCTGCTCCATTGCTTCCGCCTGCCGATCAGAAATCGGATGAACCAAGCAGTACCGGCCTTCCCGGTATTCGACGATATTGCGGTATTCGAACACGCGCGTACGGTCAAGCCGGCGGTGCAGCTTCTCCGAGGACAGAATATAACGTTCCCAGGATAGTCCTGCGATCCCGCTCCCCACGTCCGGCAGCATGTCCCCTGGCTCCAGATCCGCTACCGGGACGCACTCGGTTATCCGCTCGATATAGCGTTTGCCGTTCACGTCACGTGCCAGATGCACATCAAAGTGGAGAACGCCGCAAACCTGCTGCTCCGCAATCGCTTCATTATGGAACATCCCGCTTTTAAGCAGCGAGTTGCGAATTGCGAAAATAAGATCCGGGAACGTTTTCGCATGATGCGTGAAGACGGTGAACAAGCTTGCGACCTGCGCCATTTGAATCATCCAGGCCGCCACCGGATCGGTAGCGACCTCACCGAGTATATGCACCGTGCCGTCCGTTTTCTTCTGCACGTCTAGCCCGGCCTGGCCGGTGATGCGCTCGGTCTCCCTAAGCGAGACAATATTTCGTTGTGGATACAGGCGCCGCAAATGAAGCTCGAACGCCTGCTCCTGCACGCGAAGCGGATAGAACGGATAGATAGCTTGGACTAGCGCCATCAATAGCGTCGTTTTCCCCGATCCTTGCGCCCCGGTAATGGCCGTCACCCGCGCCCCTTTCATTAAATAAGTAAGCAGGGCGATCGGCAGCTCCGCGTTATTGTCCGTAATTAGCTGTGAAAGCGTTACCTGGCTCGTATCAAATTTGCGGATGAAGAAGCACCATGCTTCAGCAAAGGGAGGGCGGAGAACGACAACCCGCGAACCATCCTTCATATGGTTCACCCGGTAGCCGTCCGCTTCGGTCAGCGGGCCGGGCGATTGATATTTGTAAATGTTATGGCACACCCTTCGCAGCTCCGCATCGCTGCCAAAGGAAAGAAACGCGAACCGAATCGATTTGCCTTTATAAAAAATCCACACACTGTCACAGGCACGGATATGCTCCTTGGCCGGCTCCCCCGATTCCGGCTGCATCAAATCGGCGTACGGCGAGCCGGCCAACACCTCAGGGACCCCGTTAACGCCGCCGGATACGCCGTCAATGCGCATATCACGTATCTCATCAATAACCGAGAACCCTTTATACCGCTGATACAGTCGCTGAGCTACAATCCGTATCCGATCGCGGTACGCGAACTTCAGTCGCTCCAGCCGAAACGCTGCGTCGACATCTGCGCTCGTAACGACATAGCCTGATTCGTCTTCCTCAGACGGAAGAACTCTTAATTCATCCCACTTGAATGTCCGAATCAATTCATCCAATGCGCCGTACCCGTATCGCTGCTTGTATACATACAGGAGTAAGTCAAACTTGTCCTGCACAGTCAGCAGAGCCGGACGGTTGAACGAGATAAGCCGCTCCACCTCATCTGTCGTGAGCTTAATATGCTGTTCGATAATATCGACAATCCACTCTTTAATATATTTCTTGGCCGCAGGATCGCCGCTGTTGCATGCTTTCAGCGCCTTTTTGAGCGCCTGCCGCCGCACCGTCTCGCGCCGGAATTCCTCTTCATTCGTATGCACATTCATCAGAATGTCAGAGGTCCACATTATGAAATACTGCTTCACGACAGCGTCGAGTTTCTCCCATGTCCAATCCTGCCGCTTGTCTGCAATGGCCGCCTCCCTTCCCTTGCTGTGCAGACGCAGCACCAATCCGGCAAGCGTGCCCGCAGTAAAGACTGCGACGAGAATTTCGTTCCAGAACATGCGCTCACCCCGCTTCCCCTGGACCAGAACGCGCTATCGCGCCTGACTCCGACATAAGCCATTTCGCCAGCTTCTTGTGTTGATCGGCGAATCCATTCCGCTGTTTCCGCTGCGGCTTCATGAGCTGTTGAATATACCAGGCAAGCAGCTTGCCATCGTCTGCGGCGTTGCGGAAAGCGGCGGAGTGCGGAATAATGAAGAGCGGTACCTCCGGCTTGTATTGACGCCGAATCCGGACAGCATTTTGCCGGATATCGTCATCATACATGCCTAATATATAGGCGGATACGGGAGAACCCCGATCGCAAAATGAGGCCTCTAACGATGGACGCTGCTGGCTGGCGACGAGCAGCGTCCCATGCACCCGCGCCCCGACAGCCTGCACCATTTCCTCATCTTCCCTGCCCGCGTCCCACAGCAAAATGTCGTACCGCTTTTCTGCCAGTCTCATGATCCTCGGTATCCATTGGTACAGCTTGGCTCTGCCGGACAATCGTTCATGTACGACGTCAAATCCAGTCAGCATATCGAGATTGCGCATGACGGGAGCTGTAAAGGATACGAACATATCATCCTCCACTTGCTGGTGCTCCAGCATGCGAAGGAAATTGCTCCAACCGTTCGGAGTGGCGCGATAATGGATCGAAGACGCAGCCTCCGGCTTCGGCAGGAGCGCCTCCAGACCCCCTCCACGCTGATCGGTATGAATGAGAAGCACGCGCAACTGGAAGCGCCAGGCGATCGTCATTCCCAAGCATGCCATCAAGGAAGTGCTTCCGCACATTCCCCGTCCCGCCGAACGTATCATCCAATGCTTGCATAGCGGCATGTTTGATTACCGTCCTTTCGTCTTGGCCTTCAGGCATCTTCTCCATTCTTTGTCCCCTAACGGACCCGCAATCTGTTCCATCAGCTTGCGCCATGCTTTTCTCGTTCTGCGCGCATAGGCCTGAAGACGTATCGTTCCCGCTTGCTCCTGCTCCATCTTCGCCGTCCAATCCCGATCGTCTTCGGGAATGACTACTGTGGCCTCCGACCAGCGCTGCTTGAATCCGGACTGGTACAGCTCCTTCACGAATTCCAGCTCGGACTCCGGCTCCAAAGAACGGAACAGCACCGGAATGAATACGAGCGGTTCCCCTTCCTGATTGTGCTGGAAGGCAGCCAGCCACTCTTTGTTCTTCGCGATGTGATAGCTCTCTACAGTCTGGCAGAGGAAGCGGCAATTCGCTTCCGCCCATTGCGCGGGAGCAAAAAATGCGGCTGAATCCGTATCAACAAGGACATCATCATAGCTCGGTGGCGCCTCACCTTCCCGCTTCAGTCTCCGGAACGCGTCCATCCACTCCGAGCATCCGGTCAGGACATCGAAGCCGTTCCAGTTGATAAGATTCATCGACGGATCCGATCCAGCAACCCGGTACGCATTCCATTGCGCCCGGCTCCCGTCAATCAACAGTACTTTGCGCTGTAGCCGGGCCAGCAATGTGCAGACTGCAAATAAATGTTCACTCTTGTCTACGCTTCCAATAAAAACTGCGCTGATCAATCGAATCCCCCCCTTCTTCACTTCCACTTCTGCCGGTAACGGCGGACAGGCTCGGAGAAGATCGATTCGTGCTCAGCCGCGTCTTCTGCATGATGTCCGAATCCGCCTGCCCCTTGCTGTGAGGACTTCTCCGGAAAGGAATGATCGGCTCCATCCGGATGCATCGGCTCTGTTGACCGTCCGTCTGTATCCTTCGCTTTTCCTGCGCCTTCGGGAACCGTATTCGGAAATAACCGCTGCGTATCCTGGGCTAACGGTTCTGCGAACGTGCCGCCCTTCGGACCGACGAACGGAGAATCCCTTACCGCCTGCGGTACCCTTCCGGTCAGCGGAGATTCCTCGGTTGCCCGGGCGGAAACAGGATAACCAGTCGCCGGCCGCCCATGCTCAGGGCTCATTCTGGCCCCGCTGTGAGCGTCACTCTTGTCGGCCCATGCCTTTTCCATTTGTTGGCGAAGGCGGGACATGAACGCCGCATTGGCCTGCTTCACGATATTCGGGTTCGACTGCATCAGCTTCAGTACCTGTTCATTCGACGGATAATTGACTACCGCATCCTTTTGCAGTTGAGGTTCGATATACCGCAATGCATAAATCTGCCCCCCATGCAAATAAGCGTCCACACAGCCGCTGGAGAACGACAACCGTTCCCGCTCATCCATCTGCAGCCAGACGATAGGTCCCTGCAGGTCATGAACCGCCTTGCGGGACAGGACGACATAATCTTGGCCATCGGGGAACCGGATGCGCACATCAATTGTATCGCGCTTGCTCAACAGCAGCGGCAGTTGAATGATCGCCGTCTCCACCCAGCGCATATCATCCGCCAGCCGCGCCTTTTCATGCAACAGCGAGGCAAGCACCGGAGTTTTGGCCGATACGTCGATTTTCAACACTTTGCCGATGGCGTCGCTGGCATGTTGCACCCAGCCGACCGTCACAGCCGATTCCGCGATATCCCGCCTCATCAGATCGGCCTTGCTGATTCGGGTCCCGGCCTGAAGTGGCCGCTCGAACACCCATATCGTCGATTGCTGTTTCTGCTGTTCCGCAACCAGACGCTCCAGTCGTTCCAATTCCTGCTTATAATCGGCTTCCACCGATGACCGTAGCGCAAATAAGTGGCGGTCGGACCACCACAGGCAGACACCGAACAAGATGCCTGCCGCCGCTGCGCCGCACAGCGCGGACCACGCCATTTGCTTGCTTCTCCGTGTCCATCGTCTCAACTTCGCACCTCTCCTTTTGCAAGTTTCTTTCCCTTTATCCAAAGCCCGATCCGATTCAGCCAGCCGCGGTCGGTTCGCCTTGACCCCACGAGCTCTTCCGTCCATCGCATGGCGTCCTCGCTCCACTCGAACGGATTCGGCTGATAAGGCAGCTTGACCACGCCTCTGCACTGCCCGCGAATCCGTGTCGGCCGCCAAGAAGGATAAGCATCCGTATGCGCAATGGCTGCGTACCAATGTGTGCATTGATTCGCCTCAAAGCTTAGGGCCGCCTCGCGCAGCTCTTCCCGGTGCCAGGGAGCTGCGCTGCCGACAAGTACGGGTATCTGAGCCCGTTCGAACTCTTCTATCCGGCTTCCTGTCGTATCGGCTCCCATATCAAGCACGATGTATTCGTAGCGGCCAAGCAAATACAACAGGAGATTGGTCTGCGACCAGCGGTAGCAGGTCACACCATGTAGCCGAATTCCTTCGGCCGCTTCACCCTCCGTCTTCCGGCGTGCTTGAATGCGCTCCACCGCATCCGGTTCCTCGCCTTCATAATCCGCCTCCAAGGCACGAATGACCGCACCGTCCGCCTCATCCCGGGCATCGACGTAGGCAGCTCTGCCCCATTTCCCTGCCGTCAGGTGATACGCGCACATGAGCGCCGCATGCGTCGCTCCGATCCCGGGGGAAGTGCCGCGAAAAGCAATAACCACTCCGGCGCCTGTCCTCCAGACAGCATTACGAGGCGCGTTCATGCCCACTTTGGAAGGGCTGCCGTCCCCCGCTGCGAACGGCCTTAATACTTCAAGCAGTTCCTGTGCCGATTGATAGCGACGATCGGGATGAACGGCGAGCAGCTTCACGAGAACCGGAAGGAAGGCGGCCGGAACGTCATCGGCCAGACATTGCGGCTGAAGCGGAATCTCTCCCTTCCAGCGACCAGCTGACATTATATAGGTCAGCAGAGCGCCAATTCCGTACAGATCAGTGCGGGCATCGCTCTGCTTGCCGTCGTACTGCTCCGGCGCGGCGAACCCGACCGTACCGAGCTTCATCGTATCGTGTTCCTTGTCTTCATCGACATTGCGGGCAATACCGAAATCAATCAGCTTCACTTGGCCCTGGGGAGTCAGCATAATGTTCGACGGCTTCATATCGCGAAAAACGATAGGCGGGTGCCGGCTGTGCAAATAAGACAAGGCTTCGCAAATTGGCACCGCGTACCCGATCGCCTCGGCAAACGAAATCGGCCGCTTCCGCATTCGTTCTTCCAATGTCGCCCCCTCGATATATTCCATGACGAGATAAGCCCTTTCCGACGCGTCGGGCGGATAAAAATCAACAATGAGAGGGAGATTCGGATGGCGCAAAGCCGTCAGCAGCCTCGCTTCGTGTACGAGCTGCTCCATTTCCCTGGCCGCAGGCTTGGAAACCTTAATCGCCCACTGCTTCCCAGCCAGTCTCTCGTCTTCCGCCAAATAGACGGAGCTCATCCCTCCACTTCCGAGCAATTGGACAATACGGTACCTGTCGTATAGCAGTTGGCCCAGCTGCAGGCCATATCCATATTCCGGCAATACAATCCCCCCCAAGACAACACAAAAAAGCACCCTGAAAACGAACCATCGTTCGTCATCAGGGTGCTTCCCTGTGTGCACGCTATATTTTGATAATAGTATATAAGATGTGCGGCAGCTTGTCCAGCCTTATTTTGAAAAAGGGTCGTGCCGCTACAGAATTAACATCATTAATATTTCATCATATAAATTGTTATCTCGTCCCGATTGTGGAACAGCTGCTTCGCCCGGATGATTTGGGCATGCTCGGCATATATCGCAGTCACATCGCGAATCGTCTGGAGCGGCTTTTTATGAATCAATTTTACTGTGACGAGAATCGTTCCCCCTGCAATCACCCCGTCCAGCAAGCGGATAACCATCTCCGCCGTTGCTTTGGGGCTCCAGCTCATATCGCAGACGAGCAGATCGAACTCGTTCGGCTCCACCGGGACATCCGCAGCATTCCGTTTCACATACGTCAACCGCGGATGCCCAAGCAAGCTGGGATGCATATTGGCCGGGTCGATCGCGGTTACATCCACTCCACGCTCCAGCAAAAGACTTGTCCACCCTCCCGGCGCGGCGCCGACGTCCAACGCATGCCGATATGCCGAGTAATCGAGGCCGAATGTCCGCTCCGCTTCCAACAACTTGAACTTGGCGCGGGAGATTTGCCCTTTCTCCCTCTGGAACCGCATCGCTCCGCCCGGCCAATCGGAGCCTACTTCCGTAGGAGTCATCATTCCGGCATAGATTGCCTCCTCGCCCATTACGACGGATACGATAACATGCGGTTCGGCCAGTACAGCCTCTCCTCCAAGGCGTTCGATTACGGAGAGGAGCGACTCCCGGATCGCCTTATCTTCCTCTATCCGCGCCCCGCCGGACCGAACATGGACGGCTACGCGCGTACCGACGCCGGCTTGGAGACCGGAGCGCGCACTCAACCGCTCCAGCCACGAGGCACACATCGCCTCCAGTTCTTGCGCTGGACCACTCGCCAGCCCCTCCTCGTGCTTGACCGCCAGGTGCACCGGCTGAATATGTCGGGCGAAGATCGGCAGCTCCTGCTGCCAGCGTTCTATCGCCTCAACAGAACCGGCCGGAAGCTCCATCAAAGCCATCTCGCCGGGGACGAGCAGGCGGCTCTTCAACTGACCGAAGCTTCTGCGCAGTTCCTCCTGCGCATACGAGATATAACCGTGATTGGAGGTGACAATCCAATGGGATGACGGTGTAAAATGTGACTCCAGAATCAATTCTTGTACGGATTCCACGTGGGCAAACCTCCAGCTTTGTTGCGAATCAATCGCTATAATAAATTTCAAAAAGATAACGCTCACGGAACCCGTATCCATGGGCGATCATTCGTCCAGTCTACCTGGACGCGCATATCAAAGGTCTCTGAGAGCAGCTCCGGAGTCATTACCTCGCGCTTCGGTTTGGACGCGATCATCCACCCTCATGCAGCAGCGCGACATGCGTGAACAACGGAATGTTTTCCTCCGATATGATGCGTCACGTAGACAATCCCGAGAGCAGCGCCATATCTTGAAGCAGCTTCTCCCGCTCATATATATCGAGGCCTGAACATGGCTCGTCCTTAATAAGCAGTTCAGGATCGCCCATCAGCGCGCGAGCCAGCATCCGTTCAGCAAGCCGGCACGTCCCACAAAAGGGGCTGTACACATAGAGAGCTTGCGAACTTCCCGCTGCCGCAGTCGGACGACCTGGCATAAATGCCTGATGCTCTTGCCCGCGAACCAGCTTCACTGCTTCTCCATCCTAATCCGCTCCAGCGTATCCCAACCCATGGGCCCGTTATGAAGCTTCACGGAGTCCGGCTTATGCTTATAAAGCTGCTCGTACATCCGTTGTCTTCCTTCCGGACAGGAAGTATGGAGATAGATTTCCTCCTGCGGATAGAGTCCGCGGCGCACCATTTCCAACACCAGATCCGTTCCCGTCGGCTCGTCCGGCCCCAGATCATGATCAAGCGATAAAATCCCGATTCGCTCCTCTTTCAGAAGCAGCAGACATTCCTCCATATTTCGGGCAAGCACGAATCCGCCCGGACAGCGCCGCCAGTCGTCCAGGTAAACATGAATCATCGCATTCCCTCTTTCCCTTCATCATGAAATCAATTGTTGTCGACCCGAACCGCCTGCTTCAGCCTGATCCACTCGGGAACATGTCCGCATTGGCCGCTGCCCGGCGTCTCCAGAATGAGCGGCTTGCCACGGATCCCTTTAGCCATGGCCAGGCAGGCCAACTCCTCGATGCCGATGTGCCCGTCTCCCAGATTAGCGTGTCGATCTTGGCGCGAAGCATAAACTTCTCTTGAATCGTTCAAATGAATGACCTGCATATGCTGCCAATAACCGAGCTCATGTCCTCTGGCGACCAATTCATCGGTCTTGGACGGGTTCCACAAGCCGCTGGCGAACGCATGGCAGGTATCGAAGCAATAACCGAGCTTATCGGAATAGCGGCTTAACTGCCTGATCTGGATAAGCTCCTCCAGCGTCACTCCGAGGCCGCCATGACTGCCCGCCTGATTCTCCAGCAGAAGCAGGGCTCGCCCGTTCCAGACGGCAAGCACCGTATCGATCGTGCGGATAATGTTCCCGTAGTTGCGCAGCAGAAGCTGCTCTCCGATAGCCTTGCCTTTGAACATGCCGAAATGGGCGACGACTCCAATCGATCCGCAGGCTTCGGCAATCATCAAATCATTCAACAGCGATTGAACCGTTGCCCGGAACCGCTCTGGCGCCTGTTCGGCATCGACCGTCAGATTCGTTGGATACGGGGTATGCACGACCGTATGAATCCCATGCCGCTCACATAGCTCCCGAGCCGCCTCCGCCTCATCCTCGTACCCGAGCTTGACGGACAAGACCCTCGGATTCTTGCTGAAATATTGATAGCAGCCAAGGCCGAACGCCGCCTGCAATCGTACCGCGTCACGCGCAGCATAGCTATAGCCGCCCCGCAGCGATAAATGACAACCGTATTGCAGCGCGAAGCTGCCGTCTCCCCTCCCCGGGAGACTAGAATTCATCCGCTGACGGCAGCGGCTGGCACTGCGGACAGTAATACGCAGGCTTCCGTTGAATCAGCACTTCTTCAATTGGCGTGCCGCAGCGCGGGCAAGGCTCTTCTGTCCTACCTGCGATTCCCCATGGAAGTGAAGCTGTGTTGCCATCTGCCGCCGCTCCGCCGCTCCCATCCTGCCGCTCGATCACTTCCTGAAGAATATGAATCATTGATAAATACAACCGGTCAAGCTCTTCTTCCTGTAGCCGATCAACCCGCACAGAGGGGTGAAGTCTGGCAGCAAACGCGATATTATCCGCATACCGGCTGTCAATCCCGGACAGCAGAGCGGGATTCATCAAGGCCGTCTTCAAAGTCGACCGCCGCTTCGTGAACCGTTGGCGGAACCGTTTCGCCGTTAAGTGGCGGGACAACGGATCAGGTCCTTGCCCCCGCTGCTGTTGATCCAACTCCTTCGCCGTCAGCAACAATAGCTGAAGTGACCGCGACTTGTCCACGGTCACCTCCACGCTGTCCAAGCACAGCGAAAATGCAGGCTTGCTGGCACTAGCGGCCGCATTCTGTTCCTCGTCCTCCGTACCGGCTTCGAACCTGTCAATATGAAGCTCATCCTCCTGGCCCAGCCGAAGCACCAGGCGCTGACCATTATCCAAATGAAAAATAAGATCCGTTCCTCTTCGTTCCACAAATAAAATTTGTCGGCCAAGAGCCAAATCGTGAATACGTTCCATTTCCACGTTCAGCCCGGATTGGCGCTGCATATCCAATCTTCGAATCCGTTGGTCTACCGTATTCTGATCCAGCCGTTTGCGGTAACCTTCGATCTCGGGAATTCCCGGCATCGAGCATCTTCCTTCCTATGTCTATAAATTAAAGTAGCTCATTCGTTATGATGCGCTTGTGCTAAGAACCACTGGCGCATCTCCTCCAGCGTATCGCATATGATATCGGGGTTGACTCCCGAGCGCTTCTGGTAATCTTCGCGGTTGTCCGCCGTCGTAATCCCTGTCAAGACAAGCGCCGTCCGGCAGCCCGCCTGATGACCTGCCAGCATATCCGTCATCATATTATCGCCGATGACAATGGCTTCCTCCGCACGGCAACCCAGCCGTTCCAGTGCGGCGTCCATGATGATGCGGCTCGGCTTGCCGATCACGACGGGTTCAGCCCCCGAGGCCGCCTGGATCGCCGCCCCGATCGAGCCGGCTCCAGGGGAGAATCCCCGATCGGAAGGAAGCATCAGATCCGGATTCGTCAGAATCGAAAGCGCTCCCTTGCGCACTGCGGCTGCGGCCGCTTCCAGTTTCGCATAGCTCACACTCCGATCAATTCCCTGAACGACGATATCAACCTCTTCATTCCATACGGCCTCCATATCCGCCGTCCACGCAATACCGGCATCCGTCAACGCTTGCTCCAGGCCCCGTTCCCCGATCAAAAATACGCGGCGGCCCGGAAATTTCTTCAAAATATACGATGCAGCAGCTTGCGCCGACGTGAGCACCTCCTCACTTTTTGCGTTGATTCCGAGCCCGTTCAGCATATCCGCAACTTCCTCCGGCGTGCGCGACGAGTTGTTCGTCACGAACTGATACGGAATTCGGAGCTGCTGCAGTGTCGAGACAAGCGCATCCGCTCCTTCAATCATGGTCGATCCGTGATACATCGTTCCATCCAGATCAATGCAAGCGTACCATTTTATTTCCATCATGATGCCTCCCATTCCTTTCTGCCTCACGCCGTAAGCAGTCATGGCTAGACCAGCCGCTCCCGGCCGGTACGGATAATATGATCCACCCACTGCTCCACCGCATAGCCGTCCGCCAAGGTCGGAGCGATATCCGGCCAGCGTTCATCTCCGGACAATCGCAAAATGAAATGATGAAGGGCCGCAAAGTGGCTGTCCTGAAACACGCCCATCGTCGCCTTTTCGTCCGGCAGCAAAGACAAGCTGTCCGGTTCAGGGAGCGCAGGCTGCTGTCTATTCAACAGATGAAGGGCCGGTATCTTATCCCGTTCCAGGTCGCATGTGATGCTTCCCTTCGTACCGACGATGTCTATACGGAACGTATCAGCTCCATAAGCAATCCGAGACACTTCAACCATCCCGTGAACGCCGCTCTCTGTCTTATAGGTCATGACGGCCCAATCATCGACGTGGATCGGGACGCGCTCTTCCGAGCCAGCGAACTTCGGCCGCTCCGGCACGAACGTATGTACATGACCATCCACGCTCGCGAAATCACCGAACCAGTAACGGATCAGATCAAGTGCATGCACGCCGATATCCGTAATGGCACCTCCGCCAGACAGCGAGTCGCTCAGCCTCCAGCTGAAAGGCCTCGATTCGCTCAAATATCCGGAGCGCAGATATGCGATTTTACATTGCAGGACATCGCCGACCAGCCCCGCTTCCAGCCAGGCGCGAATGCGCATGACAGCAGGATGATAGCGAAAGACAAATGCGAGCTGCTGCGGGTGCTGTGCAGGTATCTCCTCCACCAAATCCTTCGTCGCCTGCGCATTGTCCGTTACCGGCTTCTCACAATATACACCCTGCCGATAGGCGACAGCGGTTCGAACCTGATCCGCGTGCAGCGCATTCGGCGTACAAATGCTTACCGCATCGGAACCTTGGATCTGAAGCGCCTCTTCTAGCGAACTCGTGATATGGGCAAATCCAATGCGGCGTGCCTGGACCTTCACCTCTTCGGACCGTCTGGTGACCAACGCGTGAAGGGACAGTTCTACAGGCAGCCGCTTCACAATCGGCAGCGTTCTCAATGCGATCAAATGGGTTTTGGCGATCGTGCCGAACCCGAGTATAGAGAAACCAAGCTTCTGCATGGAGGATTCCACCTTTCCTTATTTCCGGCCTTCGCTGCCGATAGCTTGCAGGGAAATGCTCAACTTTGATCCATTGTAAAGAACCGCCATTCCGCTTGCAAGGCCGGATGCAGAATAATCCGTCCACTTTCGACAGTACGCCGGGTCGATCGGCGTCGAATTCCCTTCCATTTCTCCCGTTCCGTCCCGGCAGGAGCATCCTTTGTCAACTTGTGCGCTTTCCCGGAAAATAATCCGCCTTCACTTCCGGTTTCCGCCGTTCAGCTAGCGCACCGTGGAACGAGCTTCCCTAATCGACTATTGCTCCGTTTCCATCGCCAACGGAACGGCGAGAAGGTCGTCAGCGAGCACGGTGGGGAGAAAGATAGCCCTCGCCTCAGCCAGCAAACGGGCCAGCGTCTCCTCATCTTTGTAGCGCGAGCTGAAGTGGTTCAGCACCAGCTTGCCCGCACTGGCCTTCCGTGCGATGGCGGCCGCACCTGCGGCCGTGCTGTGGCCGTATTCATCCGCATGGCTGCGCTTGTCTTCCATGAACGTAGCTTCATGAACCAGAACATCCGTCCCTTCCGCCAACCGTACCGCGTTTTCGCACGGGCGCGTATCGCCTAAAATTGCAACCGCCTTCCCCGATATCGGTTCTCCCAGGACGGACGCCGCCGCAATGCGCCGCCCATCCGGCAGCACGACATCTTCACCGCGCTTCAGCTTCCCGTAGATCGGTCCGGGTTCGATGCCCATCCGCTCAAGCATCTCGATGCGCAGCTTGCCCGGACGGGCAAGCTCCTGTACCCGGTAGCCATAGGAAGGCACACGGTGATCCAGCGGCAGCGCGGTGACGCGAAAGCTGTCATCGGACCAGATCTCGCCCGGCTCGATCTCCTGGATATGCAGCGCATAGGGAAAATGAGTATCACACACTCGAAACGCGGTCTCCATGAATTCGCTTAGCCCTGCCGGTCCGAACACGGTCAACGGATCAACCCCGCCTTGATACGATCGGCTAGACAACAGCCCAGGCAGACCGAACAAATGATCTCCATGCAAATGCGTGATAAAGATGAACTCACACTTGCCAAGCTTCAATGGTGAACGGAGAACTTGATGCTGCGTCCCTTCACCGCAATCGAACATCCAGAACGTTCCCCGTTCTTCTTGCAGGCGCAGCACGAGGCTGCTTACATTCCGTCGGGTAGTCGGCATACCGGCCCCGGTGCCGAGAAAATAAAGATCCATGGCCCTGTTTTCCCCCCTTTACTTCATAATTTGAACCTCTCATGGCTAAAGCCACGAGATTCTTGGGTAGTCCGCTCTATTGAACAGAATGAGTACATGATGTACCACCAAGCTATCCCCGCAGTTCCTGCGGTTACTGCGATTCACTTTCTGATGAACATGGTCACAATCACTTTCAATTTTTGAAATCGTGAAATCATTTATCTGTAGCTATTTGATTGAGTACACATATCCTCTGCCATGTTTGACTTCTGCCATGCTATCCACCTCAAGTATATGATAACATATGTCAAATATTTTTCAAGTTATAACCGCTAAATATCAGTGTTTTTGTTAATAGATAAGTTAACATACGTCGGACCATTGACGTGTCAAAAGACACGCCTTGTCCGAGGCCGATTCATCTCATGACTGAAGTCACAAGTGTTCTCGGCTAATTCATAAAATAATCTCGGTTACTGATAGTACATTCATAGTAAGCTATACCCAACTGCGCTTCGTTCGATTCTGCCCTTGCCCCCACAAAACAAAACCACCGCACCAACCAATAGAGGAAGCGGTGCGGAGTTAGTATTTTGGATCAATTATGCGTATGCGGACAGCCTTCTAATGCCAAATCCACGTTGAAGTACGTTGCTTGCGGATGAGTGAATACGATCGCGGTGACGGATGCTTCCGGCTCCATCATGAAGCCTTCCGTCAAGTGCACGCCAATATCCTCCGGATGCATGAGGCGGAACAGCGGTTCCTGATCCTCCAGGTTCGGACAGGCTGGGTAACCGAACGACACCCGAATGCCCTGGTATCTGGCGCCGAACCGTTCCTTCATCGTCATCTCAGTGGGATCGGGGATGCCCCATACTTCCCGCATCTCATTGTTGTTGAACAAGCGGCCTACCTCTTCCATTCTTTTCATCAGCGGGCCATTTATCATGTCAAGTGGCGAATATTTCTCCAGGGCGAGCGTCAGATCCGGGATAAGTCCTTCCTTCGTGCCCTCCACTAGATATGAAGCAAGCCGTTCCTCCAATGGAGAGTCGTTCGTCTTCACTTTTTTATCTACCGTACGATTGCGGAACGCGGCCACGAATTCGGCAAGCGTCTCGTCATTCGTGTCGTAGAGAAGCGCTTCGGGCAGCTTCCGCTCATGCTCCGGTGTCGTTCCGCAGCAGCCACCCGCAGTATTCAACCAGCCCTGCTCGGCGAAAGTAGTGATTTTCCGAGCAAGCGATTTCGGGGATTCATGATAATGTCCGTTCTCGTCAGGTAGGCCTGCATTCGGGTAACAGCTGATCGCCGTGCGGCTAAGCGCGGAGAAAGAGCGCAAATGATCGCGCGTGAATTCCGGACCGGTCGCGCAGTTCAATCCAATCGACAACGGATTCAGATGCTCCAGCGAGATATTGAAGGATTCAATGTTCTGGCCGGCAAGAGTCGTTCCCATCGGCTCGATCGTGCCCGCGATTATGAACGGCAGCTTCTGCCCCGTTGTCTCCATCGCCCGTTGAATAGCATTTGAACCGGCCTTCACGTTCAGCTAGCACGATGCTGTTGGCACCGAAGGTGTTCGTCTCCAAAATGTCAGCCCGACTTCAAGGTATTGTTCGTGTATTCGTGAAATGACGTCGGGACGAGTCAGTACGAGCATTTCGGTGCATTCATCCAAATGTTCGCCTCCGGAATCTTCCGGCGATAAATCCGCCTGCTGAATATCGTCCCCATCGCACCGTCAAGAATGAGTATACGTACTTGAAGTCGCTCTTCAAATGTCGGTTACTTCATCCTTCTGCCCACTCTATGTCAAGCATTTAGAACCTAGTTTAACAGAAGCGCAATGTTTAGGAAAAACTTGTAATCTTTTCACTCGATACGCTCTTGCCCATTTATTTTCTGTATTTTAATGTATGATCATAATCATTCCGGTTGGGAACGTAAGGGTTGGTAAATGGTTGGAGATTCAGATTTGAAACACGAATGAAAAGAATACAGAAGAAGAAAATATTCGTAACTTCCTGGAGGGACAAGGCGTGCTGTACGAGCATTGGAATCCGAACAAACGAGACGCCTCCCTCCAAGACAAATTTGGCAAGTTCATACCCCATACCGAGAATGAGGTTAGAAGCCCT
Source organism: Paenibacillus popilliae ATCC 14706 (assembly GCF_000315235.1). Classification (GTDB taxonomy): domain Bacteria; phylum Bacillota; class Bacilli; order Paenibacillales; family Paenibacillaceae; genus Paenibacillus_B; species Paenibacillus_B popilliae. Next base: position 29,233 of record NZ_BALG01000002.1, read on the forward strand.
GCCGCCATAACAGTGCTTCCTGCTTTATGATTTGACTTCGAATTGCTTCTTCGGCATCGAATGCATATCCCGTGCCGTTACATGGGAGATCACATTGTAGGTGCCTGCTTTGTCAAACGTACGTTCGATTTGATATGTACCATCCTGTGTGAAGGAACCCTCGGCCTGCTGGTGCTGCTCTTCCCCTTTCAGCCAATACTCGAATTCCACTTTGTCCGCATCATCGACCGCTTGGTCGTTCTGCGTAACGCGGGCGGTTATCGTGGCAAGCTCATTCACTTTGACTTCCGTAGGAACCTGCAGGTCTACTTTAATCAAGTCCGGTACCGCCTCATCTTGCCCATGCGCTTCGTGCCCACTGTGATCGCCTGAGCCATTGTGGCTCGCACGCTCTCCGCCATTGCGATTTCCATTCCCGCAGCCTGCAGCGAAAATAAGCATCATGCATAGTGACAGCGCTAACATTACCTTCTTCATCATGCCCATTCACTCCTTAGCTATTTCCAACCTCTCTATGCATTCATTATAACAACAATACTCCGCAAGATATGACTCGAGCGGGCTAGATTTTGAGCGGTGATGTTGACGGGGTATGGCATTCATCACACCAACATTAGCGCAGGTCAGTGCAGCGGCCGTAACGTTTGACCCATCAAGCAACAAAGCCCGCCCTTAGGGCAGACATCCCATCATTTATTGGTTCTCTTTAACGCCGCTTGATTTATCTCTTCAATTACGCCCGTCAGTTCCATCAAGTTGGCTATTTGGTGTTCGGGCCGGATATTGCCGGTCAATGTTACGCCCTTGCGGTTGATCCAGGCATGGTGCATCCAGACATTCTGAGCCCCTAATATATCTGTAGTCAGTTTGTCCCCAACCATCAATCCTTCGCGAGGGCCGATGCCCAGCAAGGACATCGCATGGCGGAACAGGCTTGGCGCAGGCTTCCCTTCCGAATGATGGCCGGAGATCACGATATGATCGAAGAACGGAATGATATCCGGGATGCCATCAAGCTTGTCCTGCTGTAAATCCGGAGCCCCGTTCGTCAAGAGGAGCAACTGATAATGAGGCTTCAACGTTCGCAAAATATCATACGTCTCCTCATACACGTAAGAACGGGCCCGCCGTTCGCGCATGAAGCGATCCGCGAGCTCTGCTCCCAACGACCCATCATCGCAACCCGACTGGCGAAGACCGATCGTCCATGATGCGCTCCTGTAAGTCGGCGCCAACTGCTGCAGGCTGCGGAACTGCTCATGCTCTCCCCCGGTAAAATGCCCCCACAATGCCTCGAACGGATTGATGCCAATGTTGGTCGTGAAGGCGTAGGTTTCATAACTTTCATATAAAGATCTTGCAGCGTTTCGCACTTCAGTCTCCAATTGCTTCGCATCAACTCCCGCTTTGGAGTGTGCATATTGGCAAACGGCGGCAAAGGCTTCCCCTACACACCGCTCATCCCACAGGAGCGTGTCATCCAGATCGAATAATACGGCACGAATGGCCATCGCGTCTCCCCCTTGTCTCCACTCCCGGAAAACTATTTCTTCGGCTTCATGAAGACGACTTCGTCCGAATGCTCCGACTCAATGGACTTGTCGTCCTTGTCTGACGTAGAATTCTCTTCGTACGCTATCCGGTTCTGAGCAGCGAACTGCTGCAACTGCGCATGCATCGCTTCGATGTCATAGCGGTTCATCATTCGGGAGAACACCCAGTTCGAGCCTTTGCCGTTCTTTTCAATAATAAGGTAGCCAGGCTGATACGTTATTTTTTTGATGTCTTCCACTTTGAGCGTACGCAGCCGATTCCATTTGGTCGTGCTTAGTTCGTCTTTCGTTATCCGTAAAAAAGGCCGGCGCAAAAACAGCATCAGCGCCAATGCCAAATAACATATAACAGTTACCCAGTACAGCGGCGGGTTCGTGCCTACAGTGCCAAGCAGCGCATAAAAGATCGTAAACCCGGTCAATATCAATGGAAGAATAAAATTCCGACCCTTAAATTCATCAAACGCAACCGAATAGGAATTGATCCCCGGCTTGCCCTGCTTTTTGCGTTGCTTGTTCAACTGAGCGCTATTGCGCCGTACTTGACGTTCCCAACTACGCGACATCCTATCCAGACCTCCTATATGCTGAACACTCTAATGAACGATGCTTCCCGGTTGATTGTTCTGGTCGCCCTCTTCGTCTTCCACATAGCGAATGCTGTCCAACTTATTGCGTACCTGCTGCCGGAACAATACGAGATATTGCTCTCTTAGCGTGGCCCGTTCCGCAAGTTCCTCTGAGTTCAGCCCTACGCTCTTATCCTTGCGGGCCAGCTCATTGATGCGCGCGATTAATTTATCCATGTTCATCTTGTACCCTCCATACACTGGTGCATAACTCCTACTTTGACATGCTGCATCAGTCTTGTCAAGCAAGCGACAGCCGAAGAAAACAAGAAGCAACGCCTTCGTCCTCAACAGGAGAGATAAGCACTGCTGTGAGAAATATGCTCCCAACACAATGGTAGTATCGTCAAGAAATAATCGGCACAACAATGATGATACCGGATTGGAGCATTTGTCCGCTTAAATTATTCAATTGAATAATCTTATATATGTACTCTCGGGTATCCATTCCGTTCGGTTTGTATTCCGTTGCGATCTTCCACAGGCTATCCCCAGGCTGAACAAGTACGCGCTCCGTAACTACAGAAGGCTGTTCGGATACCCTGTCATCATCCCCCCATGCTTGTATAATTCCCGCACACAAAAGAAATAGCAAGCCGAAGAGCAATAGCGCTCGAATCAATTTCCTACTATTATATTGGTTCTGGTTTAATGGTTGATACATAGATGGTCTTGCTTCTGTTCGATATGCATAATTCCGTCTCGGGTTATATGTCACCTGACTCATGTTCGCCCACTCCCCAAACACTTGTTCTACTCTTGTTGTCCATAATGTAACACGAACATACGTTCAGGTCAACAACTATTTACGGAACATGAGTTCTCTTTTTTATTCCCCGAATCCCAATATGTGACGTTTTCAAAAGAAAAACGAAAATACCGCATAAAATAAAGCTTTTTTAGAACTTACGTTTGTGCGAACGGAGGTTCCATGGTATAATTTTGACAAAAGAGCATTCATTGGAGTTGATATCTTTGTCTAAAATATCAAGTCGACAACAAGCGATCCTTGATTTTATACGTGAAGAAGTCCGCACCAAGGGCTATCCTCCCTCCGTGAGAGAAATCGGGGAAGCTGTCGGCCTCGCATCGAGTTCAACGGTGCACGGTCATCTGGACCGGCTAGAGAAGAAAGGCTTTATCCGCCGGGACCCGACGAAACCAAGAGCAATCGAACTGCTCAGCGAACAGTCGGATCGCCATTCGGAGTTCAGCCATGCCGTAGCACACGTTCCCGTCATCGGGAAAGTAACGGCCGGCGAACCGATTACGGCAACAGAGAACATCGAAGATTATTTCCCTCTTCCAGTGCATATGGTGGGAGATGATGACAACATCTTTATGCTATCCGTTGTCGGAGACAGCATGATTGAAGCCGGTATACATAACGGAGACTACGTTATCGTCCGCCAGCAGCTGACAGCGGATAACGGCGATATTGTCGTGGCCATGACCGAGGAGAACGAAGCAACGGTGAAGACCTTCTACAAGGAACGCGATCATATCCGCCTTCAACCGGAGAATCCAATATTTGAGCCGATCCGGTTGATGCATGTGACGATCTTGGGAAAAGTGATTGGGTTGTTCCGTGATTTTCATTAACACTTGCAGCCTATGGGAACAAAGGTGGAGAAGCCGCTTTGAATACAGCATTTCTGTATTCGGAAGCGGCTTTTTGACGTGTCTGGCCACATACTGTGATTCATTCCGGAGCGATGTGGTAAGTTGCGTTACATGGTGAACTTGCAGCATCCGCAGGAGCGCATCGAAGGCATTTCGGACGAACAGCTTCAACGCACATTCAAAAACTAACGTATTTGCCATATTCTATCTGAGGAAGGCGGCAATATCCCAATTGAAGCAGGAATCCGGCGCTATCATTAACACCGCTTCCGTCACCGCGTATCGCAGAAACGCAAATTTGTTGGACGATTCAGCGATCAAGGGCGCGATTGTCGCCTTCACTCGCTCCCTGTCAGTGAATTTGTCACCGGATAGATTCTGCATGTTAACGCGGCGAAATCCTTAATGGATAACAAACCCATGCTTAGTTGATTATGAAGACAAGCAGTCGATCTGGCACCGTAACCCGTTACTTATGCCAGCAGGACTCGATATTTTGATAGGCGACAGCCGAATTGATCCTCTCCCAAGAGGATCAACATTGCTCAAGTGGACAGTGAAAAAGTCAAAAGGTCGAGTACAGGAGCAAATGTAACCCCTGACTCGACCTTCTTTCGAATTTACCGTCATCTCACAGGTAGAAAAAAACTACTTTTGGGACAGCTTCCTCTTACAAAAGGTTACCTTTCATCACAAATCCGAAAAGCACTGTCTCATCAGGACCTATTAATAAATAAATGCTCGGGAAACGATGACAAGCAGAATAAACAACACCAAAATTACACCTGTCGACGTCCAGAGACCTCCAACACCACAAGTAACTCCACTCATTTGAGTTACCTCCTTTCTCTTGGTACTCCATAATATTAGAATTACGGACGATTTGACTTGACGATAACCCATATGCTCAACATTTGGGCCGTTTATGCGAACGACTCTCTCCTTGCAGCCGCGGCTGCTCAAGGTGCACAGATGTTAACCGGATAGCCTTACCATATCGGTTATTTTGATCTACTGCCTTGCCACGCCCCAGTATTACAACAGTGACCTTGCTGCTCTCAGAAACCAAAGTGTTAGGATATAGCCTTCATATAAGTTTCCCCCAGCTTTAGCACAATCATTTAAGGCAATCACTCATATTGTAATATAGAAAGGAGGTGGCTTGAATGAGACATCATCGCAGAACAGTCACTGTTGTTCTTAGACGAGGTCAGAGAGTTTTGGTAGTGTGTAAAAAACGTAGAAGACAATGTTGTTTCTAATTTACTCATTTCTGTGGAGCACCGTAGATCCTTAGGGCGGTGCTCCATTCCCTTCCTTTCGCCCTAATCGGGGTTTTCCCATGGGGGGCCTTACCCCCACATTCCTGAAAATTGGCCAAAAAAGCCTGATCGTCTACCCGCTTCTTTCCAAACGCACGTAGAGCGTGAACTTCGATAGATGATAACGGATGTTGCCGATGCATGGCATGGAACTTCGGAATTCTCAACCAGCGTCCAATCGCGATACGTGAAGATTGACAGTGGAAGCCAGCGATTTCGTACTGCCGCTATGCGGTCGATTTTGTGTAATGCGGCCGGGCAAGGTCGTCAATTCTAGTGGGTGGCAGTCCCATCAGGATAATGCCTAACCAGCAGTCCTGTAGCTAGTTCTTGGAGGTTACCCGGTAACGGATAACATTAAAGCGTAGAACGGCAAAATAACGGGCCGAAAGCGAAAGCTGAAGTGATGGAACCTCGAAAAATAAGTGGAGACAGGCCGATGTGGTTACACATACAGAAGGCGAAACGCATTCAAGCGCAAAGGTGAGTTTGAATGGGCACTCCGGGGTCTAAGAGCTTGGCACGTTACAAACAGAGAATGAGCGGGAACCCGGGAGCCCTTATCTCTTCCTGGAACCAGCGGGTATGCCGTACAAGTGAAAACCAAGCAAGGAAAGCAAAAGAGAGATAGGGAGTCGGATGGCTGAATAGTATCGAAGAAGCTGCGTAATGGCAGCGGAGAAAAGGAAGCCACATCAGAAGACCGAGACAAAGGACACAATTCCCACACGCAGAGGTGGAAGTGAATTGAAAACAAAACTTGTTAAGATAGCACAAGTAGCAAGAGAACGACCAAAAGAGCAGTTTACAAGCCTGATCCACCTTCTGGACGAAAAGGCATTGCACATGTGTCACCAGGAACTGAAAGGAAATAAGGCTGTTGGTGTGGACGAGGTTACGAAAGCGAAGTACGAGGAAAACCTGGACATAAACATAAGGAATCTCCATCAATCCTTGCTTAAAATGGCTTACAAACCTCAGCCCGTTAGAGGAGTGTATATCCCTAAACCACTTGGAATCCTCTTTTGGATTTCGGCCTGGACGTGGATGTCATGATGCACTGCGAACACTACACACAATCATCATGACGAAGAAAACGAACTGGATTGTGGATGCGGATATAGCAGGATTCTTTGATCATGTCGATCATAACTGGATGATGAAATGCTTAGAGGTACGAATCAAGGACCGTAAACTCTTACGACTGATTCAGCGTATGCTCAAAGCAGGAATAATGGAGGAAGGAAGGAGCCGGCAGACAGAGCAAGGCACGCCACAGGGAGGAATTATCTCACCCGTACTCGCTAATATCTACCTACATTACGTACTGGACTTATGGTTCGAGAAACGAATGAAGAAGCAATACAGAGGCCAGACCTATATGGTTCGATATGAGAATGATTTTGTATGTTGTTTCCAAACGGAAGGCGAGGCAAGAAACTTCTACCTGCAACTCAAGGACAGGCTTAAGAAGTTCAACCTGGAGGTCAAATCAATGTTAGCTCAACTCAAAGCAAAACTCGTTGGACACTACAGATATTACGGTATCACCGACAATGGGCCAATGCTGTCGAGATACGGGTACGGTACAATGAAGCTACTATTTTAATGGTTGAATCGAAGAAGTCAAAGAAACAGCTATACTTAGGAGAAATTCTTATTGCTAATGAAAGCCAATCCACTACCAAAACCAAGAATACATTCGAGTGTATTTTGACGGAACGGGATCCGTGTGAAACTTCTGATGAGGAGCCGTGTGCGTAAATAGCGCAAGCACGGTTCTGCGAGGGGGGAGCGTACAATCCAGTGAAGAAAGGCGCTCCTCTACTCTACAACTCTTGACAGATCCTTTCTCAACGGATCCTTTACATTATAAATTAAACCTAACTTATTTCAACCTCTCTTTCCTTTGCGTCCCATCCAATCACTTGAGCTGCACGAGTACAATATTAAACACCACATCAAGCCATATTTCAAAGAAATTTTATTAAAAGATGTAAAGCCGCTGATGTACCAGAAATTCATTAACTACATTCTTGAAAAAGGGTACAGCAGAAGAACTACGGAACTCGTTCATTCTACGATGCATAACTGCATACAGAAAGCTTGTTTGCTTGGAAAGCTTGAAAAGAATCCGTGTGTGGGCGTTGAGTTCAAGGGAGCTAAAAAAAGGGAAGGTATAAAGTATATCGAATCAAGCGATATTCCGGGTTTCCTGCAAACAGCACACGAATACGGATATATTTACTGGATATTCTTCAAGCTACTCATCGAGACCGGTATGCGTAAAGGTGAGGCGGCCGCACTTAAATGGAGCGACATCGACTTCAAGAGCAAGACAATTTCAATTAACGAAACCTTGGACTTCACGCGAAGGATAAAAGCGAACTGTTTGGAGATACGAAAACAATTCGATCCACACGCACAATTACCATGAGTCAATCGCTGACTAATGACTTGCGGTATCATATGAACTGGCAAAACCAGAAACTCGCTCTTCATGGCGCATACCACCGCGATCTGAATTTGGTGCTCTGCCGGGAAGACGGTAATTTCATGCCAAAATCATCACTCTTTAATGCGTTCTCTAAGATTCTGAAGCGTGCAGGATTACCGTCGTTGCCGATCCATTCACTGCGTCACACCCACGCCGTCATTTTGCTTGAGATCGGAGCCGATATGAAGTACGTCCAGGAGCGGCTCGGACATGGGAGTATTCAGATTACATCGGACGTGTATTCTCACATATCCAAAAAACTTGAAGCGGAAAATATGAAGAGATATGAGGAGAACACACAACAAATATTTCGCCCATAAATTTTTGGGGGCGTTTTGGGGGCATCACCCTGAACGCCGCTAAAATCCTCTCCATGCCCCCCACACTAAAAATCCCCAGAAGCCTTACGGCTCTAGGGATTAAGCTATTAATATAAGGTCATATATTGATCGCGTTCCCACTGATGAACCTGTGTTCTATACATATCCCACTCGATTTCCTTCAGCTCCATGAAGTGCTGCAACGCATGCTCGCCAAGCGCATCGCAAATGATCTTATCGCGGACCAGTGCTTCCAGCGCTTCTTTGAGGCTGGATGGCAAGCTTGGGATGCCTTCCGCATCGCGCTCTTCGTCCGTCATCACGTAGATGTTTCGGTCGGTCGGCGCCGGCAGATCGGAATTTTGCTTGATGCCGTCCAATCCGGCCTTCAGAATGGCGGCCAACGCCAAATACGGGTTAGCTGATGGATCCGGGTTGCGCACCTCGATACGCGTGCTGAGACCGCGGGATGCCGGAATGCGGACCATCGGGCTGCGGTTGCTTCCGGACCAGGCGACATAGCACGGAGCCTCGTATCCCGGAACGAGCCGCTTGTAGGAGTTAACCGTCGGATTCGTAATAGCCGCGAAGCCGCGGGCATGCTTCAACACCCCGGCCATGAAGCTGCGGGCATCGTCGCTTAAGCCCAGCTTATCCTTCTCGTCATAGAACGCATTCTCCTTGCCCTGGAACATCGAAATGTTGCAGTGCATGCCGGAACCGTTCACGCCGAACAGCGGCTTCGCCATGAAGGTAGCGTGCAGGCCATGCTGGCGCGCAATCGTCTTCACGACGAGCTTAAAGGTCTGAATCTGGTCGGCGGCCTTGATGGCGTTCGCGTATTTGAAATCAATCTCATGCTGCCCCGGTGCCACTTCATGGTGGGACGCTTCGATCTCAAAGCCCATTTCCTCCAGCTTCAATACAATCTCGCGGCGGCAGTTCTCTCCGAGATCCGTCGGGGCCAAATCGAAATAACCGCCCTGATCGTTCAACTCCATCGTCGGATTGCCCTTCTCATCTGTTTTGAATAGGAAAAACTCCGGCTCCGGCCCGACATTCATCGCCGTATAACCCATTTCTTCCGCTTCCTTCAGCGCCCGCTTCAGAATGCCGCGCGGACATCCGGCGAATGGAACTCCGTCTGTTGTATATACGTCACAAATCAACCGCGCGACTCGATCTTCCGTTACCCATGGGAACACTACCCAAGTTTCCAAATCAGGCACCAGATACATATCTGATTCTTCAATTCGCACATAACCTTCGATGGAAGAGCCGTCAAACATCATTTTGTTGTCCAGCGCCTTGTTCAATTGGCTTACCGGGATCTCCACATTTTTGATCGTTCCCAGCAAATCCGTAAATTGAAGCCGGATAAATCGTACATTTTGTTCTTCCGCGATGCGTACAATATCTTCTCTGGTGTATCCCACAGGGTAACATCTCCTTCTTGTGAACCTGGATTAGATTAGCATGATCATTTCGTAAAGAAACGGGACAGTTCACCTTGAATCAACGACACTTGACCCGGTCTCTTTCCAGAAATGAGCTGCTGCTTCAGCATTCGATGCAGTTGAATATCCGACAGTTCCTTGCGTTTACTTTCCGAATCTTCGCTTAACACGGTCGCCTCCTCTGATTCCTTGGAGACCGGATGAAGCATTTGCTTGATCCCGGCGATATTCACACCCTTCTCAATAAGCGCCTTAATTTCCAGCAGCCGCTCCACGTCATTGAATGAGAATAGACGCTGGTTGCCGGACGTGCGTGCAGGCATAATCAATTCATGCTGCTCGTAGTAACGAATCTGCCTTGCGGTCAAATCCGTCAGCTTCATTACGATGCCGATTGGAAACAAAGCCATATTTCTGCGAATTTCATCCCCCACCGCTCATCAACCTTCCTCTGATGCTCACTTGCTTCCCTACATTGTATCTCCCGTTCAAATAGGTGTCAACAGATGTCAGGAAAACTGACAGAAATATCAGAACCGCTTCAACAGTCCCAGCTCTACCATGGCGGATAGTGCGGTCATCGCTCCCAGCTTCGCATGGGCATAAGTCAATCCGCCCTGCATGTATGCCGTATAGGGTTCCCGTATCGGCGCATCCGCAGACAACTCCAGGCTGCCGCCCTGGATGAAGGTACCTGCCGCCATAATGACCGAATGATCGTAGCCGGGCATATCCCATGGTACCGGCACGACATGGGCGTCGACGGCTGACGCCTTTTGGATCCCTTGCACGAAGGCGATAAGATGCTCGGCGGAATCGAAGCGGATCGCCTGGATGAGATCCGTCCGCGGTGCCGACCAGTGTGGGGACGATTGGAATCCAAGCTCCTCGAACATGGCCGCCGCGAAGACGCTGCCGCGCACGGCTTGTCCCACGATACTCGGCGCAAGGAACAGCCCTTGGTACATGGCGCGCGTCATGCCAAGCATCGCCCCGACTTCTCCCCCGATCCCTGGGGCGGACAGACGCGCCGCCGCTGCTTCCACGAGGCGCCGCTTACCAGCGATGTAGCCTCCGGTCTCAGCGATGCCGCCCCCCGGATTTTTGATAAGCGAACCGGCAATAAGATCCGCCCCGACCTCCGTCGGCTCCAGCCGTTCCGTAAATTCGCCGTAGCAGTTATCGACGAACACGATCGCATCCGGGAGCAGCCGCTTGACTTGGGCAACCATGTCCGCGATCTCATCGACGTAAAACGATGTCCGCCAGGCGTAGCCGCGCGATCGCTGAATGCCTATCACCTTGGTGCGCGGCGAGATCCGCCGCTCGGCCTCCGTCCAATTGACTCGGCCCTCATCCGTCAGCTCCACCTCGTCGTAATGAATGCCCCAGTCGCGAAGCGAGCCGGTCCCGTCGCCTTCCTCTCCAATCACCTTGTGCAGCGTATCGTAAGGTGTTCCGGTAATATACAACAGCTCATCGCCCGGGCGAAGCACCGCGAATAAAGCGGTCGCGATCGTATGCGTTCCCGATACAAAATGAGGCCGTACTAGCGCCGCCTCCGCGCCGAATACGTCGGCATAGACCTCATCCAGTACTTCTCTGCCCCGATCATTGTAGCCGTAGCCCGTCGATCCGGCAAAATGAAAATCGCTTACCTGATGACGCTGAAAAGCTTGTATAACCTTCCACTGGTTCTGTTCCACAATCGACTCGATGGCTCGGACCCGATCCTTGATTTGCTCCTCTATCCGTTCTGCCAGCCTCATCATCTCAACTGAAAATTGCATGTTCCATTCATTCCCCTTGTTCTCGACAACGCACTTCCCAATAAGCTCCCGTTGTACTTATGATAGATAAGACTCCAGCTTGAAGCTATGGAGCCCTGCCTCCGCCCGATCGAGTCCTCAAATTCCTGCATGGAATCTTCCATACGAAGCCGGCTTCCCGCTTCTGTACCCCAGTATACCTCATTTTTACTCCCATTTTACATCTTGCGGCCACAGCGTCATCTGCTCCAACTTGCCTGGCGACTGCTCGGGGTAGGTCTGCAGCAAGCGTACCGCCTGGTTGCGCATCACCTTCTCCATGACATTGCACACGAACCGCGCATTGCTGAACAAGTTGGAACATATCATCCTCTCCTCCAGAATGACATTCTTCAGCTTCAAGAGCAATTGAGGCATCAGCACATTATCCAGCTCCGTAACTATTTTACACAATGATACGGACTCAACTCTTTTTTCTCTTCCCAATTTTTCACCTCAATAAAGTCCTCATAAACTAATTTCAAAAGTGTTTCCTTGGACAGCTTACCTGATTTTTTTACTAGTCTTACTGCTTGATTCCGAATGGCTTTTTCTATTAAATTTCTGATAAATCGTGCGTTACTGAAATTGCAATTCATAAATTTTTCTGCTACAATGAATTCTCTTATTTTTACCATGGCTTCCGGTGCAAGTACATACTCTTTTTCAAAAGCCATTTTGTGGGCAATTTTAACTAATTGCTCGTCAGTATAGTCAGGGAAATCCATGTGGATTGCAAATCTTGAAGGAAGTCCAGAATTTGTATCAAGTAAGTCATCCATCTCATTTGGATATCCAGCCAGTATTAGCACAAAATCGTTTTTCTGGTCTTCCATAGCTTTTACAAGTGTATCTATACACTCCTTGCCGAAATCTTTCTCTCCCCCGCGAGCCAAGCTGTACGCTTCGTCAATGAACAAGACGCCTCCGATTGCCTTCTTGATAACTTCTCGTGTTTTTTGTGCTGTGTGTCCAATGTACTCTCCCACTAAATCGGCACGCTCGACTTCAATTAGGTGTCCTTTACCTAATAGCCCCATCGTTTTAAACATCTTTGCTATGATCCGGGCGACCGTCGTCTTGCCCGTCCCCGGGTTCCCTTTAAATATCATATGAAAGACTTGTTCGTCAACTTTTAACCCTTCAGCTTTACGCAACTTTCTGACTTGCAAAATAGCATACATGGAAAAAACGAATTCCTTTATTTTTTCTAGTCCTATCATATCATCGAGTTCCATAATTATTTTGGAAAAAACATCAGGCTGTGACTCGAAGTCTAATTTGGGTACTACTTCTTCAACTGCTTTTATCTGCTCAGGGGAATTTCTAAATACGACGTTTATTTTTCTATCTTGAGAAGTAATAACACGGCTATCACTCTTCATTGGCATCCTCCCCCTCCCCATACTTGTAGGGTTCTTCGTACAAAAGGTGGGCTACATCCGAAATTATTCTGATTCCCCTCTTTCAGTAACTGAAATTGTAGGAAGGTCCATTTCATTTCATATCATATGATAAACATGTGGCTGACACGTGAGGACCGCTTCCTGGCGACGGCGATTCATTTGACGCGAAGGTCTTGCTTTTGCGTTCGAGGCGGCCGCTTTGTGTCGTACATTCATATGCGTCACCCTTTCGGCGTTCAACCCTCGCTCCTGCCATTCCGAGGCGTCTATGCTGTTCAATATATTCTAGCGTCGAACAGGTTATTAGAAGTTTTGTATTATACGCAAAAAGAAAAGCGCGCAATTCATCATTGCGCGCTTCCTTTGATGCGTAGAAATGTGCATTAACCATTTCCGTCGCCGTTATTTCCGTTACGGCCAAAGCCATGGCCATTGCCATTGCCCTCTCCGTTGTTGCCCGTAACGGCCGAATCCTGAACGTGATCCGTATCTTCGTAGCCATCCATCTGATCCGGCTGAGCAGGCGGCTCCGTTTGATCAGGAACCACGGTTCCAGGCACACTCTCCGTCCCATCCTCGTCGCCAGACGGATCGGAACCGTCAGGGTCAGGCGGGAACGGATCAACCGATCCGGCAGGGTCTTCTCCCGGGTCCGGAGTGTCCGAAGTGTCCGGAGGATCCGTAATCGGCGATTCCGGCGGATCCGGTATCTGAATCTCTTCTTCCTCGATCTTGACCGCGGCGACGTTGGAACGGGCCGATTCCTCGTCTCCACTTACCGCCGTCACAACATAGGAATACGTCTCGCCTGCGAATACGCCGATATCCTCCGCATTCGTTACCTGCAGTCCAGACAGCAATTTCGTGTATTCCTGCTCGGCGGAAGACTTCCGATACAGATTGTAGACAATCTTCTCGCCTTGAACCGGCTTCCAGCTTAGCGACACTGTCTTCGTCGCTTCCGAGTAGGACGCGGTCAGGCCGCTAACCTTCTGTACCGGATCTGGCTCTTTCTCAACATGATCCGGCTTCCCGAAGGAACCGGACTTCCGATCCTTCAACGCCTTGCCCACCACTTCGCTGAACATGCGCGAAGGCACCCGGCTGCTCTCATGCAGCACGTGATCACGGTCCGTCTTATCATATCCCATCCATACCGCCGCCGCCCATTCCGGCGTATAGCCGACGAACCACGCATCCCGGTCGCCCGCTCCGTCATAGCCCGGAACCGAATGCTGTGTCGTGCCGGACTTGCCTGCTACCTGGCGACCGCTAATCTGCGCCTGCGTACCGGTTCCGTTCTGCACGACATCCGTAAGCATCTCAGTCATATAGTAAGCGGTCTGCTCGCTCATGACACTCACCGGCTTCGGCACATGATACGTGTAAAAATCATGCCCCTTGCGATCCACAATCTTCGCCACAGCGTAAGATGGATAATAATTGCCTCCATTGGCGAATGCATTATAGGCGGTAGCCATATTTATTGGCGTCACGCCGTGGGTCATCCCACCCAATGCGATCGACAGGTTAAAATCGTCATTCGTCAGCGGGAAGCCCAGGCTCTTCGCAAATTCAAAACCGGTCTTCAATTTAATCTCATTGAGCAGCCAAACCGCCGGAATATTGATCGAGCGTCTGACCGCTTCCTTCATACTTACGCTAGTCGTATAGCCGCCCAGGTTGGTCGGACTGTAGCCGTTGAAGGATTGCTTCTCATTGCTCAGCTTCGACCACGGGAACCATTTGCCGGTCTCCAGCGCCGGGGCGTAGGACACAATTGGCTTGAAGGCCGAACCCGGCTGCCGCTTGATGGTCGCCCGGTTCAATCCTTTGCGGGCATAGTCTCGTCCGCCCATCATCGCCAGGATTGCGCCGTTCTGATGATCCGTAATGACCATCGCGCCCTGTACCTTCGTCTCGTCTTTGCTCTTCTCGAACATCTCGTCATTATTGAAGGCGCCGTACATGATACGCTGTGCATTCGCATCCAGCGTCGTGTAGATCTGGTACCCACCGCGGAACAACTGGTCTTCGGTAAGACCGGTCCTTTCCACGATTTCCTCTACCATATAATCAAGATAAGAATAATACACTTCTTCGTTATTATTGTCGACGGCCCCTTCATCCTTAGTCTCTACCGGCACGTAATCGACCGCAGACGCTTCATCCCGTTCCTGCGCTGTAATATAGCCCTGCTCGTACATGAGCTGGAGCACAACCTGGCGCCGTTCCTTCGAGCGCTCCGGATTATTGATCGGATTGTAATGGGTCGGTGCCTTGGGTATGGCAGCCAGCGTGGCAATCTGCCACAATTCAAGCTGATTGAGATCTTCCGTACCGAAGTAAGTTTTCGATGCGGCGATAATGCCATAGGCCCGTTTACCGAAAAAAATACGGTTCAAATACATCGTCAAAATTTCGTCTTTGGTAAAATGGTTCTCCAGCGCCAACGCGATGGACACCTCGGTTGCCTTCCGGAAGAAGGTCTTGTCGCTGGTCAGGAACATGTTCTTCGCCAGCTGCTGTGTAATCGTGCTGCCGCCCTCGGCCAGGCTTCGCGACACGATATCTTTCATCATGGCGCGCCCAATGGACCATAGGTCGACCCCGATGTGCTCGTTGAAGCGCCGGTCCTCCGTCGAGATGAACGCATCGCGGACACCCTGTGGAATATCTTCCGACTCGGCAATCTCCCGATGCTCAATTCCTCTGCCCAGATGGGCGATAACCATATTATTGCTGTCAAATACGGTGGAGATTTCAGCCATCTCGAACATGTCGGCGTCCTTATACTCGCGCATCAGCCGCTCCCCGTTCAGCAAGATAAACAGATAACCGCCAACCGCGATAAAGGCGGCAAATGCAGCCATAAAGAACGACAGCCAGAAGGTTTTGCGCCAACTCCACTTGCCGCGCTTCTTCGGAGGCTTCGCCTTTTCTTTCCCCTTCGTTGTCACCGGTGTGCGCGTGCGTGTACGCTGGGGAGGTTGCTTCTCTCTCGTCATCGTAACCGACTCCCTTTTGTTCACAGAAATGAGTTCTCTCTACTCTATCTCTTACGTTTTGCATGCTATCCAGCACCTAATGGGACGTGCAATGAAAAGAACAACCCTTCAGGGTTGTTCGGCAGCGGACTATACCATTAGACGCAAAACAGGGGCGAAAAGTTGCATGGCTTCCCTTCGGCCCCTGCTGAAGCTTATTGCGTGTCGTTCTGATGATCCTGCATCAGGGATACGTTACGCTGCGGCGTAAACGTGGAAATGGCGTGTTTATACACCATTTGCTGGCGGCCGTCGCTGTCTATGACGATGGTAAAGTTGTCAAAAGCACGGATAACCCCGCGAATCTGGAACCCGTTCGTTAAGTACACCGTCACCGGGATGCTTTCCTTGCGCAATTGGTTCAAAAACGTGTCTTGGATATTAATAGATTTATTCATCGTCCGTACCCCCATAATCATAAGGTTGTGTTGAAATATATTCAACCTCTTACCGAAACTTTCCTGCTATGATTTTACAAATTCGATCGAAATGTTCGTCCGCATGCTCCGCTTCGCTCACATCCACCCATTCAATATCTTGCATGCGGCGGAACCATGACAGCTGACGCTTCGCAAAACGCCGTGTGTCCCGCTTTACCCGTTCGACGGCGGCCTCCAGCGACACTTCATTTTCCAAGTATGTAGCGATTTCCTTGTAGCCCAGCCCCTGCATGGAGACGAGCTGCCGCGAATAGCCTGCATCAAGCAAGCGGCGCACTTCCTCAATCAGTCCGTCCCGGATCATGACGTCGATACGATCTTCAATACGGTTATATAGCAACTGCCGTTCCATTGTCAAACCGATGAAGCACATGTCATACGGAGACGCCTTCTGTTGGCCTGCTAACTGCGCGGATAGCGTCTGGCCGGTCAGATGGTAAACCTCCAACGCCCGCACGATCCGCCGCTGATCATTCGGGTGCAGCCGGTTCGCCGTTACCGGGTCGACGGCCTGCAGCTTGGCGTGCAGCGCTTCGGGACCATAGACGAGCGCCATTTCCCTCATCTCCCGGCGAAAAGCCTCGTCCGAACCGGCATCGCTGAACTCGAAACGGTAACAGACCGATTCGACATACAAGCCGGTCCCTCCGACAAGGAACGGCAGCCGATCCCGCGCTGTGATATCGTCAATAAGATGACGGCATCGTTCCTGGAATTCGGCGACGGAGAAGGCATAATCCGGATCATGAATATCCATAAGATGATGAGGTATCCCCCGCCTCTCCTCCGGTGGCAGCTTCGCCGTTCCGATATCCATCCCGCGGTACACCTGCATGCTGTCGCCGGATATAATCTCGCACTCGAAGGCATGAGCCACATCCAGACTCAGCTTTGTCTTGCCAACTGCCGTAGGGCCGACGAGCACGAGCAGCCTTGGCCTAGTTGGCGACGTTGTTGCCGACAATGTCAATCACTCCATATGCTAATTTCGTCCCGGTATGTACAATTCGTTCGAATCCGAGCCGTCTGAATTCCTCGCTGCCTCGCAATTCCTTCATGACGATCGTCTTCCTGGCCACGCGGCAAGCTTCGTGAATCGCCTCCGGCTTCACGGCTCCCGGATTGGCCAATGCACGCAGCGGGTCGATCGATGCCGATTCCTTCACTGGTTCACGGAACATCGGATCGAAATAGACGATGTCCACCGAATAGTCGGGAAGGCCGCGCAGCCACTCCAAATGATCCGCCTGCTTCAGCTCGATGCGGCGCATCGCCTCATTAATGCATTCAATTCTGCTCTCATACGAGAGAAGCCCTTCATGCAGCAGGGTGAACAGCGCCTGCTCACTTTCCAGAGCCGTCACGCGGCCCGCTTCGCCTACGACATGGGAGAAGACAAGCGCATCGGACCCGAGACCAGCCGTACAATCCAGCACCTTATCGCCCGGTTTGGCGCGGCTGGCGGCAATCATCGTGTCCCCATCACCGGCCAGCAGTCGCTTGATGCGGACATAGGCCATGCTGGGGTGATAGATCATCTCGGTTACCCCCAGCTTCGTGTATCGTACATCTTTATTACGGTAGACGACAAATTCATCGTCCCCGTACCGATTCCGAAGAGCGGCCAGCGTACATCTGCGGCGCTCGACGAACCGATGGCCGAACATCTCGGCCATCCTCCGGGCACGTTCCCTTATGTGCGAAGAGGTTTTGTCCCCTGTAGTTACAATCATGAGCTCCTCCTCATTATATATGCTTTAGAGAGGGAAACACAAATGCGGCAGCCGCATTACATGACCCGCTTGAACATTTTCTCCAGATCATAGGTTGTGAATTTGACGACGATCGGGCGGCCGTGCGGACAAGTATATGGCTGGCGGCATGCGGCCAGCCGGGCCAGCAGCGTTTCCGCTTCCGCCTCGGCCAGGCGCTGGTTCGCCTTGATCGAGGCTTTGCACGAGCACATAATTGCCGAAGCCTCTCTCAGCTTGGCGATATCCGGCACTTTCTCGCGCAGTACCCAATCCGTCATCTCCCGTACCAGATCGGCCTCTTCCCCGTTCGGGAACCAGTGGGGATACGACCGGACGAGGAACGTCTGCCCTCCGAACGGTTCCAGCCAAATCCCAGCCTGCTCCAGCAGATGCAGCCGATCCCGGATGCGCACCGCCTCCGCCGTCGTGAACTCCAACGTCAACGGCAGCAGCAGCTCCTGCGACGCCTCCTCGGGATGCCCGAAGCGCTCATAATAATATTCATAATTGATGCGTTCGTGGGCGGCATGCTGATCGACCAAATATAGCCCCTCCGTATTGGATGCGATGAGATACGTTCCGTGCAGTTGACCAATAAGCTCTACGGCAGGGAACGGGGGCAGTTCCGCCTCCGTCGGCTTGCCCGCGCCAACCTGCCATGCCGCCAGAGCGCCCGCCTGGCGGAAGCCAGACGGCGGCTCGGTCGGCGCTTGCGCCGAGGCAGAAACACCGGAACGCGGGCTTCCGCTCCCGTCAGCATAGCTTCTCCAGGACTCGCGCACCGCTTCCGGTTCCTTCATCGGCCTCGCAGCCAGCTTAGGCGCCCGCTCCGCTGTCGTAGCATCCCGGCGGCGATAGTCCGCCTCTGGAGCAGCCGCATGGCCGCTCTCCGCTGGCGCGGGTGCCGCCCCGGCGCTCCGCTTTGCATCATCTGCAGGCTTCACGCCAGCGCGGGCAAGCTCATACCCGGCCTGATCCGAACCCAGATCAGGGGCAGATGCTTCGCTCTCGGGCGGGAGCGGCGACAGCTCTGGCTCCGCCGACGGAACGAGCGCGCCCATCGGCTTGAGCCGGGCCTCTTCTCGGCCTCCGGCCAGCGGCGCGGCAGCCCACTGCCATTCCGTCTGCTCGACATAAGTGCGCACCTTCGCCTTGCCTGGAGCGGCCTGCGGGATGAGCGCCTGCTCAAGCAGGATGTCGCGCAACGTTGACGAGATGAATTCGCACAGATCCGGCTCTTTGCTGAACCGGACCTCCAGCTTCGCCGGATGCACATTGACATCAACCAGCGTCGGATGCATCTGCACATGGAGGACGATCATCGGGAACCGATTGATCGGCAGCAGCGTATGATACGCCTTGAGCACGGCCTGGTTCAAGGCGAAGCTGCGCACATAACGCCCGTTCACGAACCAGGACATCGCGTTGCGGTTCGATCGGGTCAGCTCCGGCTTCCCGATATAGCCCTTCAACTTGTAATCGAGCTGCTCCGCCTCCACCGGCACCATGCTCTTCGCCGTCTGCACGCCGTACACCGCCGCGATCACCTGCTGTAAATCGCCGTTCCCGATCGTCTGCAGCAGCAGATTATCATTATGCCTCAGCGTGAACGCAATCTGCGGATAGGCGAGCGCCAGGCGGTATATGTAGTCGGAGATATGCCCGAGCTCGGTCTGCACCGTCTTCATATATTTCAATCGGGCCGGCGTATTGTAGAACAAATCGCGTATGGCGATATCCGTACCCCGCATGGACTGCTCCGGCCCGAATGCTTTTACGGTTCCCCCTTCCATCGTCAGCTTCCGCCCGAGGCCGTTGTCGTCCGCGGAGCTGGTGAGCTCCACCCGCGCGACGGCGGCGATGCTGGGCAGCGCTTCTCCGCGGAAACCGAGGCTGCGGATAGCGAATAGATCTTTGCCGGAAGCGATTTTGCTTGTCGCGTGGCGCTGGAAGGCGGTCTCCACATCGTCTTCCGCGATTCCGGACCCGTTGTCCTTGACCCGGATCAACTGGAGCCCTCCCTCCTCGACGGTCACATCTATCCGCGTGCTCCCGGCGTCGATCGAATTTTCCACCAATTCCTTGACAACGGAGGAAGGCCGTTCCACGACCTCTCCAGCCGCAATCTGATTGGCGATATGATCGTCCAAAATATGAATGACGGCCATCTCGGATCCCCCCTTAGTCGTTCTTCAGTCCACGCGCCTGCTTCATGAACGCGTGCAGCGCGTTCATCGCCTCCAGCGGCGTGAGCGAGAGCACATCGATCTCCCGCAGCTCGGCGATCAACTCGTCGGCCTGCCGGTTCCGCCGCTGCTCCGCCTTCACGGCCGGATTGGCCGCCGCCGCAGATTGTTCCCAGCCGAACAGCGACAGCTGCTCGACGGCCCCGCTTGCGGCCGATGCCGCTTCCAGAACCGGCATCGGCTCCGCAGCCCCCCCCCTGTCCAGGCCTTCCATTGCAAGCGCCGGCGGCTCGGCCTGATCCCTCTCCCGATCCGGCAGTGCCGGCCGATCTGGCAACGTGCTGCCTGCGTCAGCCGGAGTTGTCTCTGCAGTAGTCTCCCGCAGCGCTTCTGTCTCAACTGTCTCATAGGTCTGCAACAGATCATAGGAACGGCGGATAATCGAATCCGGCAGCCCAGCCAGCTTAGCGCAGTAAATGCCGTAGCTTGTGCTCGCCGCTCCCGGAATCAGCTTCCGCAGGAAGGTCACCTGATTCCCACTCTCCTGCACCGCCATACAAACGTTGCGCAAGCCGTTCAACCGTTCCTCGAGATGAGCCAACTCGTGGAAATGGGTCGATACGAGCGCCTTGCAGCCGATCTGGTCGTGCACGAACTCGATCACAGCCTGCGCAATCGACATCCCTTCGCTCGTCGACGTTCCCCGTCCGAGCTCGTCGATAATGACCAAGCTCTGGCGCGTCGCCTTCGCGGTCATCACCTGGATGTCCATCATCTCCACCATGAACGTGCTCTGTCCGCCGATCAGATCATCCGCCGCGCCGATGCGGGTGAAAATCCGATCGACAATCGGCATGACGGCCCGGTCGGCCGGCACGAAGGAGCCCATCTGGGTCAAAATCGACATCAGCGCGACCTGGCGCATATAGGTGCTCTTCCCTGCCATGTTCGGCCCGGTAATAAGGAGCATCCCGGCGTCCTGCTCCTCGAGCACGGTATCGTTCGCCATGAACGAACCGCTCTCCATGACCGCTTCAACCACCGGATGACGACCGGCCTCGATCAACATATCATAGCCGTCGGTGATCTCCGGACGGACGAAGCGATGCGCCGTGCTGACCGCCGCAAGGGACTGATAGACGTCGATCTCTGCGATCACCTCGGCCAGCGTCTGCAGCCTCCGGATCTGTTCGCCGATGCGCTGGCGCAATTGACTGAACAGATCGTATTCCAGCTCGATCATCTTATCCTCCGCTTCCAGGATGAGCGCTTCCTTCTCCTTCAGCTCCGCCGTAATGAACCGCTCGGCGTTCGCCAAGGTCTGCTTTCGCTCGTAGCGGCCCTCCGGCAGCGCCTGAAGATTCGATCGGGTAACCTCAATATAATAGCCGAACACTTTGTTGTAGCCGACCTTCAGCGACTTGATGCCCGTCTCTTCCCGTTCACGGCGTTCCAGCTCCGCGATCCACTGCTTGCCGTTCACGCTCGCTTCCTGCAGCTTGTCCAAATACGCGTCATAGCCCGCCTTGATGATGCCGCCATCGCGCACCGACACGGGTGGCTCCTCGACGATAGCGCGATCGATCCACGCCACGATATCCTGACAGTCATCCAGAACGGACACCCGCTCGCGCAGCGTCGCCGAATCCGTCTCCTCACAGCACCGTTTCAAGCCGGGAACCCGCTTCAGGGATTGCTTCAGCGCGATCAGATCGCGGCCGTTCGCCGTACCGAACGCAATTCGGCTGACAAGACGCTCCAGATCGTACACCTGATGAAGCTGCTCCCGGATATCCTCGCGCCAAATCATTTGATGATACAGCGTATCCACCGCTTCGAGCCGCGCTTCGATCGCCCGCTTGCTCATCAGCGGCTTGTCGATCCAGCGGCGGAGCAGGCGGCCTCCCATCGACGTCTGCGTCCGATCAAGCAGCCAGAGCAGCGAGCCCTTCTTCGCCCGTTCGCGCACCGTCTCCGTCAGCTCCAGATTGCGGCGCGTGAACGGATCGAGGACCAGATATTGATCCGGCTCGTATGTCCGGACCTGCGTCAGCTGAGACAATGAGCGCTTCTGCGTCTCAGCCAAATACGACATCAGCAGCGCCAACGCCTGCCGGCGTTCCGGCTCGAGCCGCATCCACGCCGCCTCGCCGAATTGCCGCTGAGCAAGCGCCTCATCCCCCTTCGTCCAAGGGGTGAACAGAACCGGCTTGCTCCATGCCTTCGTCACCGGGCGCGCCTCGTCGAGCACCCGCTCCGCACCGAGGATCTCCGTCGGTGCATATACGTTCAATTCGTCCAGCAGCCAGGACTGGCCGGCCGGAGCGGACGTCACCGTCACCTCGCCGGTCGACAGATCGCAGGCGGCCATGGCATACATGCCTTCATGCTCCGTCATACAGAGCAAATAATGATTGGCCTTCTCATCTATCATCTTCCCTTCCATTATCGTGCCCGGGGTAATAATCCGCACGATTTCGCGGCGCACGACCCCCTTCACGGCCGATGGATCCTCCATCTGCTCGCAGATAGCGACCCGGTACCCCTTCTCGATCAGCCGCTGGATGTAACTGTCGGCGGAATGATACGGAACGCCGCACATCGGGATCCGGTCTTCCGTTCCGCTGCTGCCCCGCCCGGTGAGCGTAATCTCCAGCTCCTTAGCCGCCACAATTGCATCGTCATTGAACATTTCATAGAAATCACCGAGGCGGAAAAACAAAATCGCGTCCTCTGCCTGCTGCTTAATCGCCCAATATTGCTCCATCATCGGCGTCATCTTCGCCATGTAACACCCTCCGATACCTGACCTTGAATCGTCCCCATTATACCAAAAAAAGTGCGCAGACTCACGCCTACGCCGTGCCCTCCATCCCGACGGCCCATGCCTGGCGGATATCTGCGCGCTCATTCCACCGCCAGCCCGAATCGATGCGGCGGGCGAAGGAACGAATGAGGGCCAGCTCTCGTTCGGTTCCGGATTCGGCGGAGACGGCTTCATCTTCCAGCTCGGCCAGCAGCCCCCGCACCGCCGACCAGGCGATCAGACGCAGCTCCTCCGTCGTCCGGCCGGTGTGGTAAGCGCGGATGACCGGATCACACAGACTGTCGCGCCGCTTCAAGCGATGGCGGTGTGTGACAGCCGCCTTCATCAGAGCAAGCACTTCCCGAGCCAACGCGGGCGAGATCAGGAAGCTGGGCAACGTCCGGTATTCGAAGCCGCCGGCCCCGCCGTGCACCTGGAGGCGCACGTCGCCGAGCGTCCCGTAGCGGGGCCGGCGCGACGCACCGGACGGGTCCTCCAGCACGGCCACCGGCAGGGTGACATAAGTATCCAGCACCCGCACGAGCTCGGACGTGAGCGGCAGTCCGCTCAGATGAATATGCCCGCCAAGCGGGAAGCGGCCCAGCGGTCGGCCGCCGGCAAGCCACTCCAGCGCGGCGCTGTCCTCCGCCACTTCGAGGCTGCGGCGGGGCCCCC
>NZ_BALG01000001.1 GCF_000315235.1 Paenibacillus popilliae ATCC 14706
CCAATGGCTTGCTGCGAGAGTTCTTCCCCAAAGGGACGGATTTCGCCCAGATTACAGATGAGGTTTTGGAGAAAGCTCTTTACCTGATCAATCATCGACCACGAAAATGTTTGGGCTGGAAGTCCGCTCACGAATCCTTTGCAGAGGAACTGTCGCACTTGGCTTGACAATCCGTCCAAAAAAATAAGCTGAGAAGGAATAAATACTGTACAACTCGAGTTCAAGTGAACACCCTTAACCCAATCATATTTTTTATCATTAGAAAATTGGATAGTAGGATCGAATTTTAAAGGGTTTAAACCATTTTGTAACTCACTGATTTTTGCATTACTACTTGAAACCTTACCGATATTTGCGTTTAAAGATAATCGCTCTAATATTTCGAGCTTCGCTATTTGCTGAGCTGCGGCACTGGACAAATTACGACCGATACCAAATTCGTTCTTACCTAGAATATCAGCCTCTATTCTCGAAACATAAACTTCTTTATATTTGAATATTTTCTCTTGCTTAAAAATGCTTACCTTCCCAATCGGAAAGTCCTGCAACACTTTCTCTAAAGCTTCTGAATTCAGCGCTCTATATGCTTTTTCTTTTGTCCGAATACCACATCAACCAAATTCCCAGGTCTGTCATCTCTCGAAGGAACCAGTATTAAATTTGTACATACGAGTTAATTCGTCAGCTAAAACTTCATCATCTGTAATATAGGTTACATTCTCCATATTCGTCCACCGTAATTCAGGATTTTCTTACCACCAATATGGATCATCCGCTTGTACATGACATAAATTGAAATGATTTGCATCACATATACAACAGTTGATAAAAGGAATCCATGATGAGCGAATAAAAAGTAGACTTGAGGTAAATGGATGAAAAAAGCAATAGCAACAGTCAGTTTTAAAAAGATTGAACTTATCATCTGATGTTGTAGAGGTATTGTTTGTATAAAAGGCTGGCTTAATGCATCTATGAACACTGTTCTCATTGTGGTTAGAAATAAAAAGGACGGAATAATAAAAGCCATGAACAACGAAAAAGGCATTGACATATTACTGAAAAAAATATTTAACGCCATGCAATTTGATAGTAGGCTAATCATTGTCCCTTTTTTTTGCCACAGTTTTTTCTTGAATAAATGCTTGATCAAGCTATCTAATGAATAAGAGATTTCCTTTATGGATCGAATTTCATTTGTTGGGATCCAAGCATGTTTTTGATAAGCTGAAAAATTACCCGTGACCAATTTTACGAAAAATAAGTTATAGGTTTTATTTTCACCAAAGTGAATGGCCCTTTGCCAATCCATGTTAGCTAAGAAATCCGATTTCAATGCAAAAAAATAAAGGATGCCACCAATACTTAAAAGCGCTAGTAAGATGGAGCTGGAATAGGCATGAATGCTATAAAATAAGCCATTGATGCCAATGAAGATAAATAGAATCGTAACAAGTAGCCATGCTATAAACCAAACCAATCTATGCTTTGCAAGGTTATGAAATAATCTCCACTGAATGAAGCCAGCCAAAGAATCGCTTATAAAAAAATTTACCAGTAATAACAGAACGTATGGAATCGAGATAACTTTGGAAATGAACAGGAAAAAGGGGAGTAGTGAAAAAAGAACAAGTCTTTTAAGTTGAGCGTTAAGAATGACATACTTAACATACCGATTTACATCTAATGGAAAATAACGAAGCGTGTAATCAGATACGGTGAGTCTATATCTGCAGTTTATGACGCTGCAAAGCGAATAAACAGCAATGATTAGAACAATCAATAGAATATTGATCATGTAAAAATCGTTATTCACATAAGATGGAAGCATGGTATTCATGAGTTGTTGGCGAATAAACATAACGATCAAAATAACAAATGGAGTGCTGTAAATCAGCGTCCATTTATCAAATAAAATCGAAAAAGATAATTTATATAAATTCAAAATTTTCTTCTGCCTACTACGCTTTACCTGCTTATAAGCATTGTACTCAAGATTCATTATGGTCATCACTTTACTTCCCTATATAAGTTTCAAATTGATCTATATCTCCCTGTTCGATAATTTTGCCCTTCTCCAAAACGATATACTGGTCACATAGCCTATTGATGCGTTCAACTACGTGCGAAGTTAGTACAATCGTAGCCCCTTGATCTACCTTCCTTTTCAGTTCCTGCTCCAAAAAGGTTGAAGCTTTAACATCCAATCCAATAAAAGGTTCATCTATGATAATCAAAGGTGTTTCAACGATTAAAGCACCAATAATATTGACTTTTTGACGCATGCCTTTCGATAAATTTTCTGGATACTCATTACGTTTTTCCGTCAGATCAAACAATGAAGTATAATATTCAACACGTGATTTGAAATCAGTTTCATTAATCCCGTAAAGGGATGCGTAGAACTGAAAATACTGGAATACCGTAAACTCCACTAAGAGCATGGGCTCTTCAGGTATATAACTAAATTGTTGTTTATATTGAAAAACATCATGTTCTAGGGTGTAATGATTGATGGAAATAGAGCCCCCTTTCTTCTTGATCAGTCCCATTATGCTTTGTAAAGTCGTACTTTTTCCCGCGCCATTATGACCCATTAACGCACATATGCTGCCCGCTTGCACTTGGAAGCTTACGTGATCTAATAAACATTTGTTGTTCATCTCAACAACTAGTGAATGAACGTCTAGTAGTACATGATTCATAATCGGAATGCACCCTTCATTCTGGACCCCTAACCCCTTTCTATCATATTAAAAATGATCCTTTTGTAACTGTGTTACGCAAAGAGGCAAAAAGTTAAAATAGTATTAAGCAGAGCAGGTAAACCAGAAATACGGGAAGATCGGCATCGCGGAACCTACCGAAGCAGCACCTTCAGTAGCGCCCAGCGTGCCTTCCATGTCAATGGTTTCTACTTCTTCAAAAGAAACATTTTCAAGAGCTTGCAGATCAAGTTTAAATTCCATGTAAAGATTCCTCCTTTGGGTTTTGGAGTATATAAAAAGGGAGTTAGGGATCATTTTATGTAGTGCACATAGCTTTTTATATTTTCAGAACATTGTTGAACGACACTCTCATTTTATGTAAAAAACTCTTCTAAATAACAACTTCCAATTATACCCATTATTTTTATGCTGGTCAACTGTAAAACATGTCTTAGTTCCCTAAGTTTTTGTTAAGATGCGATTCGATCAGTTATGAAAACGTATCCGCCGCATTATACGAAATGGCGAAAGATATTCCATTGTTTACGGTATAGCATTATCTTAAAACTATCATCCCGTTAGCTCGACGACGCCCGCGTGAGTCTAGTACTTTATTTTATCTAGTCTACAAACTATATTTTTCAGTCTAATACGTCAATATTGGATGAAAATTTCCCAAACGTATCGCTCGAAAATTCCCCAATTTCATCGTTCGGCTTCAGCGTCGCCTATTGAATCAGGACGCAAGAAGACGGCCTTTTTCTTATCTTTGATGCGATAGCTCTCACCGTTGATATGATCGGTACCGGAGTGGTGAAGGATACGGTCAAGGATAAACCTCCAATGCATGGAGGTTTATTTGGCATGCTTTAAATATAGTATACAAGGGATCTCTCTTATTCTAAAGTGCCTACTAACAAGGTATTAGCTTCTATTACGAAGACGGGAGCAGCCGGATAATGGCGTTCGCCGTCTCTTCAATTGCTTTGTCGGATACATCGAATACATGGCAATTCCATTTGTCAGCCAGCATGGTAGCATAATCCAGCTCCTCCTGTATCCGCTCGGCGGAGCAATACATGGAGCTATGCGGAAGGCCCAGATTCTTCAACCTCTCTTCCCGGATGCGCAGCAGCCGCTCGGCCGGCATCGTCAGCATGAAGATGCGCTCGCCAGGCATCCGGAATATTTCCTGTGGCGGCTTCACTTCCGGCGATAACGGAATATTGGCGACTTTGTAGCCCTTATGGCTCAAGAAGACGCTCAACGGCGTCTTCGAAGTGCGGGAAGGGCCGATCAACACGATATCCGCTTCGACAATCGCCGTCGTATCCTTCCCGTCATCACAGTTGACCGTGAATTCGATAGCCTCCATGCGGCGAAAATAATCGTCATCCATCGTATGAAGCAAACCGGGCTGACGCTTCGGAAAGTCATTGAACGTATCAATGAATGCTTGCATCATCGGCCCCATGATATCAACCGCTCGCACGCCGAGCCGAATCGCTTCTTCCTTCATCATTTCCCGAAGCTCGGGCTGCACCAGCGTATAGGCGACGAAGCCGCCTTCTCGGCTCACCTGCTCCATCAATGCTCTGATTTCATCCTCCTGCTTCACATGGCTCTTCCGTTGAATGATAATTTCCTGTCCATGGAATTGCCGTGCTGCCGCCCGTACGACGGATTCAGCGGTATCTCCCAGCGAATCAGAACATACCGTCACAATATATGGAGATTGTTGGCTCGATTCTTCCATGCTCGCGCTTCCCCTTCCCTTCCTTTACCTGCCCTTCACCTGACGAAGAAATACTTTCAGGATCGTCGTCTTGGATAACCGCCCAACGACCTCCCATTTGTCGTTGGACGCATCTCCACGCTGTACAACGACAGGCAGCGTATCGATATCATGCTCGTCCAACTTGTTGGCGGCCTCGATTATCGAATCCTCCGGCTTTACGGTAATCAGCGGCGTGCGCGTCATCACGAAGCTGACGGGCATTGTCCCCGCCACCGCATTGCCAAGCGTTACCTTCAACAAATCTTTTCTTGAGACGACGCCAAGCAGCATCCCCTCATCATCAGCTACAATTAGGCTTCCTACATTCTCCAGAAATAACGCAACCACGGCATCATGAACAGTGGAAGTGTCCCGGACGATGATGGGCATGCTCTGGACGTCCTGTACTCGAATATTCAACGGCTCGCTAGGGGCGCCTGCCGTAATGTTTCCCGGGAAATAACCGACCTTCGGCTTGGCATCTAAATACCCCAGCATCACAAGGACGGAAAGATCGGAGCGAATCGTCGGTCGGCTGATCCCGAGCTGCTCTGCGATCTGTTCGCCGGTAATCGGCGCGGATCGTTGCACGAGCTGTACGATTTCTGATTGGCGCGGCGTAAGTTGAATGGCGCATCCCCCCTCTTTCCTTCGACATGATTCATGTTCAAGTGTATCTTCATTCCCTACATTGTACTGCAATTCGGCGGCTTCCATCAATGCCCCACAGAAGAGACGATCTTACCGTCGGGCAGGAGGATCGTTTCCAAGCTTAATAAGGGAAGAATGAGCATCTCCATACGATATCCGCATCCGCAATCCGCTCATCTTCATCTCCCCCCGCTACATCGCCCGTCATCCAGAGGCCGACTAACGGGCCGCTTCGCTTGGCCGTCTCCCCCATAATCTGCTCGGCGGCAGAGCGGGCCATGCGAACATGCTTCTCCCAAGTCTCCGGATGATAGGGAAGCATGACGGTAACATGAGCTTTGCTGCCGGTCCGGTAACAACGATCGACCGCCCGGAACAGCGCCTCCGCCTGCATGTCTATCCAATCCGGCACGGCGTCCGACATGAACACCGGCTTTCGATCCTCATCGGCGAGAAGCCATTCCTTCCAGCGTCGCATCACGAACCACTGCTCGATATCCGTTAGGCTTGGCAGCGCTTCCTTCAAGCGAGCATCCGCCAGTATGATATATAAATGCACGGGGCGGGATGATGAAGCAGCCTTGATGAAGGACTCATATTCTGACGTCATGAACGGAACCAGTTTGTTAAGTGCGGCACTTCGCTCTAACGCATTGTCCGCCTGCAGCATCTCCCTCACAAGCCGGACTCGTTCCGGCGTCAAGATCGGTTCTGTGCCCGCGGTGAGCAAGATGTGGGCGGCTTCCCGGCTGAGAGCAACATGAATGTCTGAACGCTTTCTGCAGCGCATAACCGTCCGGCTGAGCGATGCACTCTGCCCTGATATGTCTTCATCCCATATATGACCCCATGCGGAACCGGTGCGGCGGATGAGGCGAAAATACGTTGCCTGCCCACCCTCGCTCCATTCCGCTTCCTGATGCCATGCCGACTGCGCACTAGACTTCAAGATGATGTACCTCTTTTTCCGGTGCCGCACCCTCGTGACAGCCATGTGATTTGCAGTCCACGTAATAGACTGTTACCCGCTCCGTATCTTGTTCTGCGATAAACCGGCTGCATTGTTTGCATAAAATGGAGCCCAATAACGGCTTGCATTGGGATTGTTCCATCACACATCCACCTCTCCTTAATCATCGTAACGGTTATCCTCATTGTCCTAACCCGATGCATTATAGTGTCATTAATGACGGTGATCGCGGAAAATTCTGGCTGATACCCTATAAATATGATGTCATAAAGCATCATATTCTTGTAACAATTCGTTTGACTGGACAAAATAACGGATTGCTTTCCCATATCATATATCATATTATTTAATAAAACACAATATTAAGAGTTATTTAATACGTGATAATAAGGAGTGGTGAATAAATATGGATCGTCAATTAAGTTTAGAATGTGTTCGCGTGACCGAAGCGGCGGCCCTGGCGTCGTCGCAATGGATTGGCAGGGGGTGTTCCGACGAAGCGGATGACGCGGCGACGAGCATGATGCGCAGCATGTTCACTTCGGTTCCGATTCAAGGTACGGTCGTCATCGGAGAAGGTGAAATGGACGGTGCGCCGATGCTCTCCATCGGAGAATCGGTTGGATCCGGCGAAGGCTCGGAGGCGGATGTCGCGGTAGACCCCGTCGAAGGCACGGAATTGGTAGCCAAAGGATTGAACGGGGCGTTATCCGTCATCGCGATAGCTGACCGGGGGCAATTGCTCCATGCGCCCGATATGTATATGCGCAAGCTTGCCTGCGGCCCGCGGCTCAGAGGTCATCTTCTTTTGGATGATCCGCTCGAATGGACGGTGCAGAAGGCGGCAACCGTCTTGGGGCGCGATGTATCGGAGCTGACGGTATCCATTCTCGATCGGGAACGCCATGCTGCCGAGATCGCTGCCCTGCGACGTGCCGGCGTCCGGCTGAAGCTGCTCGAGGCGGGTGATGTGGCTGGTGCGCTGGCCACGGCATTCTCGGAGTCCGGCGTCGATCTGTATGTCGGCTCAGGCGGCGCCCCGGAAGGCGTGCTGGCCGCAGCTGCACTGCGCTGCATCGGCGGAGAGATGCAGGCTCGTCTTATGCCTGCCGGAGAAGAGGAATGGAACCGGTGCCTGGCGATGGGAGTTCATCCTCCCGATAGGCTACTGCATACAGAGGATCTGTGCGGGCGGGGCGATGTCATCTTCGCGGCGACCGGGATCACACCGGGGGATGTGCTGCAAGGGGTACGGAACACGTCAGGCAATTATGCGGAGACGCATTCGCTCGTGCTGCGCTCCAAGACCGGCACCCTGCGCTTCGTCCGTACGCTGCATGCGATGGACCCTTGCTCCCTGCGGCCGGATGCCGTCGTACCGGAGGTCACCTCTGCCTCGGCTGATAGACGTTCCGATGCGATCTAGATGCCGGCTGTCCGTGGAACGAAGAAGGGTATCCCTGCACGTCAGGCACTGGATACCCTTCTTACCGTCTTTAGGCTTCATCATCATCCGCTCGCCGCCTGGCGCGCTTGAACCGGAACAACAGCACGAGCACGAATCCGCCCGCCGAGACGGCTCCCTTGAAGCTCCAATCCGTCGCTCCCAGCCAGAGCGGGATCAGCAGGACGATGGCACAACTTAGATGAATGGCTGTACTCATTCGCAGCGCAGCTTCATGCCGGGCATGAGGCGGTAGCGGATAAATGCTCCGCATGACGTCATGACGGTGATACGTGAACAAGGTATGCAGTTGGGCTCCGATAATGAGCAGGAGCAGCCCGTAGGTCGCTGCGCTCCAGACGGAATCCCGCATCCAAAATAAGGCTAGCAGGCCAATGACGAGCAGCCGCATCAGAATACCTAGCAGCTCGCTGCCGGCGAATGTCTTCGCCAGCAAATAACGGTAAGCCGCTTGAGGCCGGTAGGCATGGCGATCGCCGAACCGCTTCAGCCAAGGCCGTATAGTTCGGCGCTCTTCTGAAACGGCAATATCGACAAAGTTCGAGAGGAACAGAAATGCCCGGCTCGCATGAACCCGCTCCGTCTCGATATGGTACTCCCATGGAAAACGAAGCCTGCTCCGGGTAACCGTCCAGCCGATATATCCTATTCCCGTAGCTCCCGAAATAAGCGCTGCAGCCGGGATGCTCAGCCAGAGCCAGCTCGCCGTGGCTCCCCAGACCCAAGCATAGCGAAGCCATCGGCCTGCTCTGCGGATAGACGGATCGCTCATCTGTCGTTCACCCCAACTTCCGACAGCAGCGACGCTCTTCAGTAGCAGGATTACGGCCAGCAGCAGCGCAAAATTTTTCGGATTCGGATCCGCCCGATGGTATAACGGCCACAGTACGATCCATACCGCCAGCGGAAGCAGCATTCTCGGGATGAGACTGTAGCGGATGCTCCGCTTCATATAATCGGCAAGCCGCCCCTCTGCTCGCAGCAGGAAGACCAGATCCGGCGGCTCCAGGAACGTGCGGTAGGTCATGTAAGCCGTCGCCGGCGCCACCAGAAGCAGCACCAACTCGCGAACCGGGAAGCCAGGAGGAATGGAATCCAAAAAATTGGCGTAAAAAGCCGTCCCGGTTATAAATCCCAAAATGAGCACTACGGCCAGACCACTCTGTGCAACATAGCCCAAATAAGGGATCACTTGCCTCCAAAACCGCTGCCGGCGCTGCTGCCATAGCTGACGGGCATCGAACGGCGCGGTTCCGTCCGGTTCCCAGGTTATCCGTTCCATAGACGATCACCGCCCTCCTGCGTGTCGGTCACCCACGTATAGAAAAGATCCTCCAGCCGTTCTTCGACAGGTCGGCCGGATTGTCCGCTCCACTGCTTCCGCAGTTCCTCCTGACTGCCCACGCCCAATACTCTTCCTTGATGAAGTAGGACGAAGCCGTCGCAATAATGCTCAATCGTGGACAAAATATGCGAACTGACGAGCAGCGCTGCCCCTTCTTCCTTGACGTTCTTCATATATTGAAGCAGCGAACGGATGCCGATCGGATCAAGGCCAAGGAACGGCTCGTCAATGATGTAGAGCGGAGGCCGAACCGCAAATGCACACATCAGTATCGTCTTCTGCTTCATGCCCTTGGATAAATGCTGAGCCGCCTTATCCAAATGTGGCTCCATCTGAAACAGCTGCGCAAGCTCGGCTACTCGCTGCTCGAATTTGGCCTTGTCCACCCCATAAGCGGTCGCCGTC
Organism: Paenibacillus popilliae ATCC 14706; assembly: GCF_000315235.1. Lineage (GTDB taxonomy): Bacteria > Bacillota > Bacilli > Paenibacillales > Paenibacillaceae > Paenibacillus_B > Paenibacillus_B popilliae. The sequence continues at coordinate 9,322 of NZ_BALG01000001.1, forward strand.
CAGACCAGATGCTCGCGCACGGTCAAGGCGTCATACAACAGCGGGGTTTCTGGAACATATGCCAATGCGGCCCGGTACTGCTCTGGCGCCTCTGCCAACGTGTGTCCCTGCAGCGTCACCTTGCCGGATTGCGGCTCAAGCAATCCGAGAATATGCTTCATCGTCGTGCTCTTGCCGGCTCCGTTCAGCCCGATCAACCCTATCATCTGGCCGGCTTCGACAGTGAAGTTAACATCGTGAAGAACCGGTCTGCCGACACTGTATCCGCCGGTCAATCGTTCAATATGTAATAAAGATTCCATATATCGTCACCTCACCGCCTATTATACCGGACACGGAGAGAGGATGCGAACAGACCGGCGCCATGCTTCAATTCCACTATTATCAGGTTCAACAAGGCCATACAGAAGCCGTCCGGGTGTAGGATTACCCGTTCTTATATGAAAAGTTGGACATGTTGCGAAGTATGCATAAAAGGCCGCCAACTTATGTCAGCGGCCGTGAATTCCGACTTCATTTTCTGCAGGTCAATCCCCTTTGGATGTGCCTGCCTCCGCACTGCCGTTCCTTCTGTTTTGTTATCCTCTGCGGCTTTGCCGCCTTCGCCTTTTTATTTCTTTTGAACCTCTTTGCGCGCCTTCTCCGCATCTCGGCCCTTTTGCAGCGCAATCTCTCCTTCCGCCTGGATGGCGGCGGCCGCTTCCTCCACCGTCTTCTTGCCGTCTATCACGGCTTTTAATCCTTTCGACAGAATCGTCGTGAATTCCGAGTAGAACTCGGGCGGTACCTCCACATTCGTTCCATCCCACATGGAGTCGGATTCCGTCTTCGGGCGGAGCAAATAGAACGCCTCCGTGCTTTTGCCGTCAATTTCCTTCATGAACTGGTTCCGTGTCGGCAGATTTCCCCTCGTCGATCGAGAGGCCACCTTGGCCAGTTCCGGCCCGTTTACGAATTTGACGAACTCCCACGCGGCCCGCTTGTTCGGGGAATCGGCTGCGATTGCAAATACTTCATTAAGCCTTGCATACGATGATTCATCCGGAGCAGCCGGATCGACAGGCGCCGTCACCATGCCCCAGTCGATTGGCTTTGCTTCTTTATCCCACTTGGCGTTATTCTTCAACTGGGAGATAAGCCAAGGTGCATCAATAATCATCGCCGCCCTGCCTTTGAAAAAGAGGTCGTTGTCTTCCATAAATGCATGTTCATTGTTGTCATCCATTGGTTGGGCATAGACCGATTTGTTCCGGATCGCGTCTGAAGCCAGCTTCATCGCCCGCTTCCAGCCATCCGTATTGAAGACGAGCTTCTCCCCTTTGGGATCGAACAGGCGCAGTGAGGAACCGGTCGCGATGTTATTCAGCAGTTGTTCCGCAGTACCGAATCGTTCGTAGTAGCCATAAATTTGATTCTCGCCCGAGCCGGTGCCGGTGAAGCGGCTCGACAAATCGATTATCTCCTGCCAGGTCATTTTATTGCGCGGCGGTTCAATATTATGCTCCCGGAACAACTCGGCATTATAAAAGATTACATTCGTGTAGAAATTAGGGGCCAGTCCGAATAGCGAACCACTTCCCTTTCCTCGAATCATGTCGATAAGGCCCGGCATATATCCTTCCAGATCGAATGACTCCTGGGCGATGATGGCATCCAGATTATAGAGCTTGCCTTCCTGAGCCATCTTCTCCATCGTTTGCAAATCGATCATCAACACGTCCGGCTTATGCTTGTCCAAAAACTTCCGCATTTCTTCTTGATAATCGACATCTTCCTTATCTTGCAATTGCTGGTACATTTCTTGCAGATCCACCACTTCAAATTCAATGTCTGGATATTTGATATTAAAACTATGGCCATACTCCGAGTAGAAGCTGTCTTCATCGTGATAGACAACTTTGATTTTCCCCTTCCCGTCCTTCCCCAATTCTTCAAGCACCGGCTTCTCGCTGAAGCAGCCGCTGAGCATAGCAACGACCAGAGTTAAAAGCAGAGCAATCTTCCAAATCCTTACCACAATTTGTTCTCCTCCTTTTCCCATTCCAAATTTAGTATATCGGCTAACAAAACAAAGTTCAACCATATACAGGAAATGATATGTTTTTGTTATATTATTGCTAGAATTGAGTTCAATTCCTTCCCGTAATGCAAAAGCACCGCCGAATGATGTCCATTCCGCGGTGCTTAACCTTTTCCTGATCGTTAGGTTCGTTTGTCCTTGAGCCACTTCGGCGCACCTTTGTCCTTCCGCTTCCGGTGACGCTCCGACTTGGGCTGCGCCTTCCTTGCGGATGCGGCGGCATCGCGCGCGCCACGCGGCTTGCGGTTCAGTTTGCCTCCCCGATTCGTGTTCGGGTCATGCAGACGCCCTTCGTAGAAGACGCGCTCGGCGATCGTAATTCCTAGCTCACGTTCGAACTTGCCCATAATGAACCGCTCTTGTGGCGTAATCAGATTGACGGACGTGCCTTGACGGCCCATCCGGCCGGTGCGGCCAGCGCGATGGATATAATGCTCCGCATCCAGCGCCGGCTCAATGCTGATGACAAGCGGCAGATCCGTGATATCCAATCCTCTGGCCGCAACATCGGTCGCCAGGAGCACCTGGACCTGGCCTTCGCGGAAACGCCGCAGCACGGCTGTCCGTTCCTGCTTCGGCGCATCGCCGTACAGGGAGGCAACCGACAGGCCGACATAGGACAGCTTCGCCTCCCATTCTCCGATGTGGTTCGTGTCATTAACGAACGCGATCGCCCGCTTCGGGTTCCATAGCCGGATAAGACGGCGGACCATATCGATCTTGTCCCGCTCTACGGCAACATACAGATGCTGAATCGTGTCCGCCATGCGCTTGTCGGGCTCGATTCCGATCTGCGCTGGCGACTGCATGAAGCGGCCGGCCAGTTCCCGGACCTCCTGAGGAAGAGTCGCGGAGAAAAAGAGAAGCTGCCGATCGCGCAGCGCGCTGCGTATCGCCATGTCCGTATCGCGGGCTCCGCCCTTCTGCAGCAGATGATCAACTTCATCCACGACGATCATTCGAACCTCGTGCATCTTCAGCTTGCGCATTTCAATCAGTTCCCGGATTCGGCCAGGCGTACCGACGACCAACTGCGGCTTGTCGCGCAGCCGCTCCACCTGGCGGTTCAGCGCGGCTCCGCCAATGAGCGCGGTGACGTGTATGCCGCTTCCCCCGCCGTAATACTCCGCCTCCCGCACGATCTGCATGGCCAACTCCTGCGTCGGGGCAATCACAACCGCCTGTGTGCCTCGGTGCGAAGCGTCTATTTTCATCAATACCGGCAAGAGGTAAGCCAGTGTCTTGCCGGTTCCGGTCTGCGACTGGGCCAGAATATCGCGGCCCTCCAGCGCTGCCGGAATCGCTTCCACCTGTACTGGCGACGGAGCGGTAATGTCTTTCGCTTGAAGCTTGGCTAACCATTCCTCGGTAATCGACAAGGAAGCAAACGTGGTGCTCAAACTGCATCGTTCCTCTCTATGACATGACATCCGTTCATGTATGTATGTATATCTCTATGTATATCTCGCTCAACTGCGTCATCCATGGCTCTATTATAGCGGAAAGAAGCGCCGTCACCAAACTTTTCGTCCTTGACCGGCCCATCCTGGCAGCAAAATGCGGTACAACTCAGATGCATAAGACGATGCCGAACCTGACTCGGCATTGGGACAATGCCCATCTGGAAGGTAAGGCGGAAATATGGGCGCTATTCGAGGAGATGAAGCAAATGAACGAGGCGCACCATCAGAGCGGCTTATTTTTTGTTCAGCAATCTAGCTGCTATTCGATTGGATATGCGGGGAAAGAGAGCATAGAGGCGCATGCCCAACGCTCCTATCCATGGCAAATCCACTTCCTGTCTGCGGGTCTCCATGATGCGAAGCAGATGGCGCACGACCTTCTCCGGCGGCATAATGAACCAGCGAACATTATGAACATATTGGCCTGACGGATCGGCCAGTTCGAAGAAGGGCGTATCGATAGGTCCCGGATTAACGGCCGACACGGCAACGCCAGTCCCCGCCAGTTCCATCCGTAGCGCATTCGTAAACCCGAGCACAGCGTGCTTCGTCGCGCTGTAACCGGCAGACTTGGGAGATCCGATCTTGCCTGCCATAGACGCAACGTTCACAATATGGCCATCACGGCGTGCCAGCATGTGCGGGAGTACCGCCTTCGAGCAGCGCACAACCCCCATATAATTGACGTCCATCATGCCGGCGAACCGGGCCACACTCATGTCCGTGACGCGCTCGAATTCTCCGTAACCCGCATTGTTAAGCAGTATGTCGATTCGTCCGAACCGCTTCAGAACATCGGTTACAACACGTTCCACGTCATCGTCGCTCGTCACGTCCATCGTATAGACGGCATGCTCCGCTATCATGCCCAGAACGGCAGCCTCCAGCTTCTTCCGCGAACGTCCCGTCAACACCGGAACAGCTCCTTTTGCCGCTACGGCTTGGGCGGTCAGAGCCCCGATGCCGCTCGATGCTCCTGTAATGAGCACAATTTTCCCTTTCAAATCCATTTCCTACTGCTCCTTTGGCGCCGCTTCGCCTGCAGCCCACCATTTCTCGCACTGCAGCTCGCCGTAGACCTTGCATCATACGTCAGGATACGACATTGACCTTATCACTATAACCGATGTTCATAAGCACATCAAACCGACCGATGTCTTCAATAATGAGCGGTATCGCCATCGCCCGTTGAATCGGTCCCGGGTTGGAGGAAACCAGCAATTGAGGCGTCGTTATATCAACGATCAACCCTTGATTGTACATCAAAGTGGTCGCATTGCCGCTAATCATGTTCCCCAGCTCCGAAATCGCACTCTCCCCAATGGCGTCAAGCGCATCCAACGGGAAGCCTCCCATCATCGCAGAAGCCATCTTAATGGCAACATCTTCATTTAATCCGAATGCCACATGGCCCGATAATTGCCCCGTCATCCCTATCTGGATACGAAAATCATGAGACCCGCTCCAGGATAACATCTCAAGTTCTCCCCGTTGCGGACGAACTTGCACGACTTGTTCAATGACCGTACACGCCGATTGCAAAAAAGGATGAATCCACTCGACTTTCATCTTTGTATCTTTCGCCCCTTTCCGACTATGAGGAAATGATGTCCGAACCTCATCCGAACGTCCTACATACCCATTTTTATAAGACTATTATACTAAAAAAATTCGCATTAATCACGAAAACATTTATCTTAATTTTATTAATTTTTTATATATTTAGGTATAAAGAACTATTGCCATGGACTCATTTTTAGTATAAGCCGATGGCTTGTGCTTATGCAATCGCGGATGACGGTGCGCCGAAGAGATTTACGCTGTAATCATTAACCTGCCTATTATATCCAAAATACAAAGCGCAAATCTATTCGGCAAGCTTGATTTGTAAATAGGTATTAAGAAAGATTTTTTTCTGGGCGATAAATAGATTAGAGAAGATATCGAATTTTCTTAAATAATGTCGATACCAATTGTGAAAACATCTTAGAGGAGGAGCAGCATGATAAAAAGCATTAAAATGAAACTGTCTATTGCCTTTTTAGTTGTGATTCTGATTCCAATTTCTATTATAGGCGTTATTATGAATTATAGTATGATAAAGGAAATCACCGATACCTTCGTTGCGTCGACGACCAACGAAGTCGCACAGGTAGACGGCAGAATGTCGCTTTTTTTCGATACGGTAAACGAGGATGTAAAATTTTTGGCTAACAGCCCGATTATCACGCAAGCCGATGACAGCATCACCTCATACATAATGCAAACGAAAAAGACAAAATCGACATTTGCGCAAAACGGCGGCATTGAAAGTCAAATTTATAAGGAATATGAACGCTTTGCCTTGACGCATCCGAACACCGCTACCGTATCTTTGGGGACGGTCCACGGCGGTTACGTGCAGTGGCCGGAAAAAGAAATGGCCGCCAAGTATGACCCGCGCCCACGCCCTTGGTATACGGGGGCGATGGCGAATCCGGAACAAGTGACGGTAACCGAGCCGTATCTCGATTCGGCTACCGGCAATCTGAAAATTACCACCGCAGCGGTCGTCCACGACGACAACGGCAAGCCGCTGGGCGTTCTCGGGCTGGATACAAGCCTCGACAATCTGACCGAACAGCTCCAGAGCATTAAAATCCGGGAGACCGGCTATGTCGTTCTGCTCGCCAAAGACGGAACGATTCTCGCTCATCCCCGCAATCCCGAGCTGATCTCTCAAAATATAGCGGACATCGGCGTGCCCGAATTTGCGGATATCCAAGTAAAAACGGCGGATCATTTCGAGATTCGAGTTGATGGCACGGACTATATGACCAACCTGTATACGTCGCAGGCGACCGGATGGAAATACTTATCGATCGTTGAGAAAAGGGAGCTGACACAAGAAGCCAACAAGCTCGGAATGCTCAATCTTCTCACCAGCTCGATATGTGCCATCTTATCCGTGCTGGTAGCACTAAGGGTGGCATCGAACATTACGAAGCCGATTCAGATGGTCGCTGCCACTATGAAGGAAATCGGCACCGGAGATTTCACGGTCGAGGTTCCTGCCTCTATTCTGCGCCAACAGGATGAAGTCGGCGTGCTGGGGCAATCGCTGCAGGTGATGCAAGGCTCCATCCGTCATCTCGGCGGGGAGATACTCAGCACTGCGACTACATTGGGCGCTTCTTCGGAGCAGCTATCCGCCCATACGGCAGCGAGCACGGCTCAGATTCGGGAAGTCAATTCCATCGTCAAGATCGTCGCCAGCGGCGCCGCGACGCAAAAGCAGGGCACGGATGAAGGAACCAAGGCCATGGAAGAGATGGCCACCGGCATTCAGCGCATCGCGGAAAGTACAACGAACATCTCCGAGACGGCGCTGGACACGACCGACCAGGCGAAGCAAGGCAACATCCTGATTCAGGAAGCGGTACAGCAGATGAATACCATTGATGAATCGGTGAAGCATTCGGGGGGACTGGTACATGCTCTCGGCGAGCGGTCGGAGCAAATGGCCCACATCGTCGATATCATCACCCAGATCGCATCGCAAACGAACCTGCTTGCCCTCAATGCGGCGATTGAAGCATCCCGGGCTGGAGAACATGGCCAAGGCTTTGCCGTCGTCGCCCAGGAAGTAAGGAAGCTGGCGGAACGCACGTCCGAATCCGCCCGTGAAATCTCCGACTTGATTGAGGAAACGAGACACGATGCCCGCAAAGCCGTGGAATCGATGGAGGACGTGCGGAGTAGCGTCGCTGACGGCATTGAAAAGGTGCAACATTCTGGTACAACATTCGAGCGTATCTTAACGGATATTACGGATATCGCGGGCCAGATTCACGATACGTCGGCCGTAACGGAAAAAATGTCCGCCGGCTCCGAGGAAGTGCTTGCTTCCGTAAATAAGATCGCACACATCGCCGAGAAGAACGCGCAGCATGCCACGAAGCTAGTGAAGTTTACGGATCAGCAACTGGTCGATATGGACTCGCTGCTGAACAATGCGGAACAGCTTAATCAGATGGCGCGAACGCTAAACCAGATAACAAGAAAGTTTAAAATATAAGGGAACGCAGCAAAAGGGCTATCTCAAAAGTAGTTTTTTACTACCTGTGGGATGACCGTTAGCTTCGAAAAAAGGTCGAGTTAGGGTTTACATTTGTTCCCTTACTCGACCTTTTGGCTTCATCACTGCCCACTTGAGTATGTACTATTCATATCCAAAAATACGAAAAGCAAATATATATTCGGCAGCTTAATTTTTAACTAGGTATAAAGAAAGATTTTGTTTGGGCGATAAATAGTATAGAGGTAATGTCGAACTTTACATAAGTTTATGAAAACATCTTAGAGGAGGAGCAGTATGTTAAAAAGCATTAAAATGAAATTGGTGATTTCCTTTTTAGTTACGATTCTAATTCCAATTTCTATTATAGCTGTTATTATGAATAATAGTATGAAAAAAGAAATTACTGATTCGTTCGTGATGTCGACGACCAACGAAGTCGAACTGGTGGATAGCAAAATGTCGCTACTTTTCGATACGGTGAAAGAGAATTTACAATATGTTGCTGACATCCCGATCATCAAGCAAGCCGATAATAGCATTAGCACTTTCATAAAGCAAACGGAGGATACAAAATCAACATATGCCCAAAACGGCGGCATTGAAAGTCAAATCTATCAGGAATTTGAACGCTTTATCCAGACGCATGCGAACACCCCTTCCATTTTTCTCGGGACGATTCATGGCGGTTACGTGCAGTGGCCGGAACGAGTGAACCCCGCAAAGTACGACCCGCGCACCCGCTCTTGGTATGAGACTGCGATGGCGAATCCAGACCAAGTGACGATTACCGAGCCGTCTGTCAATTCGGTTTCCGGCAATTTGGAAATGGTCAGCGTAATGGTCCTCCGCGACGACAACGGCAAGCCGCTGGGCGTACTCGGTATGGAAACGACTTTCGACACGCTGACCGAACAGCTCCAGAATATCAAAATCAAGGAGACCGGCTATGTCGTTCTGCTCGCCAAAGACGGAACGATTCTCGCTCATCCCCACAATCCCGAGCTGAACTCCAAAAATATTGCGGACATCGGCGTGCCCGAATTTGCCGATATCATAGACAAAACGGCGGATCATTTCGAGATTCGAGTCGATGGCACGGACTATATGACCAACTTGTATACGTCGCAGACGACCGGATGGAAATACTTGTCGATCGTTGAGAAAAGAGAGCTGTCACAAGAAGCCAACAAGATCGGAAAGCTCAATCTTCTTACCAGCTCGATATGCGCCATCTTAGCCGCGCTAGTGGCGCTACGGGTGGCATCGAACATTACGAAGCCGATTCAGACGATCGCTGCCACTATGAAGGAAATCGGCACCGGAGATTTCACGGTCGAGGTTCCTGCCTCTATTCTGCGCCAACAGGATGAAGTCGGCGTGCTGGGGCAATCGCTGCAGGCGATGCAGACCTCCATCCGTCATCTCACCGGGGAGATTCACAGCGCCGCGAATACACTGGCCGCTTCTTCAGAACAGCTATCCGCTCATACGGAAGCAAGCACGGCTCAGATTCAGGAAGTCAATTCCATCGTCAAGGTCGTCGCCAGCGGCGCCGAGATGCAAAAACGAGGTACGGATGAAGGAAACAAGGCCATGGAAGAGATGGCCATCGGCATTCAGCGCATCGCGGAAAGTACAACGAGCATCTCCGAGACGTCGATGGATACGACCGACCAAGCGAAGCAAGGCAACATCCTGCTCCAGGAAGCGGTGCGGCAGATAAATACTATCGATGAATCGGTGAAGCATTCGGGGGGACTGGTGCAGACTCTCGGCGAGCGGTCGGAGCAAATGGCCCACATCGTCGATGTCATCACCCAGATCGCATCGCAAACGAACCTGCTTGCGCTCAATGCGGCGATTGAAGCATCCCGAGCTGGAGAACATGGCCAAGGCTTTGCCGTCGTCGCCCAGGAAGTAAGGAAGCTGGCGGAACGCTCGGCCGATTCTGCCCGTGAAATCTCCGACTTGATTGAGGAAACGAGACACGATGCCCGCAAGGCCGTGGAATCGATGGAGGACGTGCGGAGTAGCGTCGCTGACGGCATTGAAAAGGTGCAGCATTCGGGAGCAACATTCGATCGCATCTTAACGGATATTACGGATATCGCGGGTCAGATTCACGACACATCGGCCGTATCGGAAGAAATGTCCGCCGGCGCCGAGGAAGTGCTTGCTTCCGTAAATGAGATCGCGCACATCGCCGAGAAGAACGCGCAGCAGGCCACGGAGCTGGTGAAGTTCACGGATCAGCAACTGGGCGATATGGACTCGTTGCTGAACAATGCGGAACAGCTTAATCAAATGGCACAAACGCTGAACCAGATGATAAGCCGGTATAAAATATAAGGGAACGCAGCAAAGGCGGAGCAGGAATCATACCTGCTCCGCCTTGCTTGTCTTTCCTTAACTTCGGGCTGTCCTTTATTTGATCAGCAATCCCCGCTGCATCGCTTTCCAGACCAGTTGGGAGAACAGACTGTTCGACCAGGCGAACCACGGACGGGTGAAGATGGCCGGATCGTCCGCGTGGAAGCCTTCATGCATAAAGCCGGTACTGGCATCGGTCGCTTCCAATGTGCCGATGAGCGACACGATCTCCTCATCGCTGATCGCCGTCAAGCCCTGCATCGAGAGCGCCATATGCCATACATAGCCATCCGTCGTATGGGGGCTGCCGATTCCCGAGGCGGCCTTGCCTTCGAAGTAGTACGGGTTCTCCTTGCTCAGAATGAAGCGGCGCGTATTCTGGTAGATCGGATCTTCTGCGCCCGTATAGCCGATATACGGAATCGACATAGACTCGGCGTCCCTGCATCGTCCATCAGGCAGAAGTTGCCGAAGCCATCCGTCTCATACACGTACATTTTTCCGTAGGTCGGGTGATTGCAGGTGCCGTACAACTGGATGCCGTGCTCCATCTCTTTTTCAAGCTTGTGCATTTCCTTCACGAATGCTTCGTCGCGGAAGCCGTACTTCGCGATCTCCTGCATCTGGCGCAACGAGACGACTGCGAACATGTTGGAAGGAATATTGTAATGGAAGTCGCAGGCATCGTCGCTTGGACGGAAGCCGGACCACGTCATCCCCGTATAGTTGACCGGCATGCCAAGGCCGTCGTTGCGCAACGTATCGATATCCGGGCAATTCTCGCACATGAAGCGGTATCTAAAATATCGGTGCGCCCCGTCTCTTTCCAATACATATAAGCGAGACGAATCGTGAAGCACATCGAATCAAGCTCATATTTACGCTTCCATACCCATGGGGACATGTCGGTCTGGTCATTCGCATCCCAGTGCCAATCGTTCGGGCCTTCATTGAATGCGTTTGCATACGGATCGATATTGATATAGAACATATGGCGCTTGATCAAGCCGCCGATGATGCGCTGCAAATCGATGTCATTCTTCGCTAATGGGACATAGTGAATGACTTGCTCTACCGAGTCGCGCAGCCACATGGCCGGGATGTCTCCAGTCAACACGAAGGTCGTGCCGTCCTCCAGCAGCTTTGTCGTTGTCTCCAGCGTATTTGGGAAGCAGTTCTTGAATTGCTATGCCTGACGTCAAAGTCGGTTCAGCAGGGATGGCGTTGCGCCGGATCGGCCTTCGGCAATAATCCCCGGGTGGAATCGTATTGCGCGATATGGGGAAAAATTCGGACGTACCTTCCTGACCAACTTGAAAAAAAGAGCAAACATTGCTCCGGCCAGCCGCTTCCTCTATAATCTAAGATATAATGACAAAACAAATTTATTGATGTTATTATTGAAAATATTTTTATCATTTCGGTACGTATGATTCATCTCATGAGACGGGAAAGGAGGGATTCTATGAATCTGAGCCAATTGGAAACGCTTATCACGATCTCCAAGACAATGAGTTTCCGCAAAGCCGGCGAATTGCTGAACCTGACTCAGCCCGCCGTATCTGCGCAAATCAAAAGCTTGGAAGATGAATTCAAAACCACTCTCATTGATCGCAATCAGCCGGTCACCCTGACCGACAGCGGCCGATTGTTTCTTGAAAATGCCGAGCACATACTCCAAATCGTCGATGATTTGAAGCAAAAGCTGACCGATTTGCAGCAAACTCCGCAGGGACATATCATACTCGGAACGACGACATCAATTGCCATTCAAATTCTCCCACGGGTGCTTTCCTATTTCCAGGATCAGTTCCCGCTCATCAACACGACCATCTTGTCCATGCCTTCAACCCAAGTCATGAGCCAAATCGAAAACGGCACCGTGGATATCGGAATCGGGTATTTGAATGAGCAGAACCCGAATCTTGTCTCTTCCGTTCTCTACTACGACACGTTCGAACTGGTGGTCAATCCGAACCATCCGCTAGCTAGGTATAAGCACGGCACCATGGAGCTGCTGCGGGATATCCCTCTCATTATGCTGTCCACCGACACGCTGGGCCGCCGATTCGCGGATGAGACGTTCCGCCGTCACGGCATTCAGCCTCATATCGTAATGGAATTGAACAGCAGCGAGGAAGTGAAGCGGATGGTGGAGCTGAATCTTGGCGCGGCCATCATTTCGAAGCTGTCCGTCAGCAACGAGTTGAAGCGAGAATCACTTCAGATTGTACATATCCATGAGTTGGAGATTACCCACCCAGTCGGCGTCATGTACCGTACGGGCCGATATTTAAATTCCGCGATGCAGCAGTTCCTAAATGACCTGAAAGGCATGCCGGAAACGCAATTCATCGGGTCAGAGTAGGAGGAAGAGAAGATGAAATTCGACTTGCATACACATCATTTCCGCTGCGGGCATGCAGACGGAAATATACGGGATTATATCGAAGCTGGGATCGCGAACGGGCTGCACGTAATCGGCATTTCTGATCATACCCCGTACTTCGGCAGAGAGGAAGATCAGGCTTTTCCCAATATCGCGATGGCTAAGAGCGACTTCGAGAATTACGTGAACGAAGTACTTGAACTGAAGCGGGAATATGAAGGACGCATCGACGTGCTGCTCGGCATTGAGTCCGACTATTTCCCTCCGCACGCCGAAACATACCGGCAAATGCTCGACCGGTATCCGTTCGATTATATTATCGGATCCGTTCATTATACGAACGGGGTCAGCATTTTCAACAAGAACCGGTGGAAGAAGCTGTCCGAAGAAGAACGCGTCGCCCAGAAGATTACGTATTATGAACTTATTCGCGATTCCGCCCGCTCCGGCATGTTCCAGATTCTCGGCCACATCGACGCGATGAAGGGCAACTATCCGGCTTTCTCGGATATCGCCGCCGCCGAGGCTATCGATGAGACGCTGTCTGTCATCGCCGATTGCGGCGTGGCAATCGAGATCAATACGTCCGGTAAGACGAAGCGGAGTGGCGGCTGGTATCCATCCGATGATATTCTCGAACGGGCCCTTTATTTCGGCGTCGATGTCACATTCGGCTCCGATGCTCACAGTCCGTCCCGCGTCAGCGACGAATGGGAGGAAGTCCGAAATCGACTCCTGGAGATCGGCTTCACGTCCTGGGTCTACTACAAGCGAAAAAAAAGACATGAAGTGCCGCTCGCGTAGAGCGGCTTTTGGTTCATTCGACCGCTTCTGACAGCCAGGAGGCAAAAAAAAGAGGACCTGAACATTCAGGTCCGACTCAAGGGATATATATTCATCAAAGGGGGTCTTGTTAATAAGATACCCCCTTAACATTAACCTCCGTTAACAGAAATATTACCGTTGTGTAACAAATGATGAAAATTTGATGATCGAATCGCATATTGCAGTCAACAGGACAAGACCGTCCCCGGCTGTCCTCATTGTCCGTACAAGCTGGCATGATTGGTGCTGCTGCCGCTTCCAAGTCTATGCTTCTCCGCTCTGAATCCCCCGGTACACGCCGGTGCGCAGCTCCCGAACGTATGGCTGCAGGCCGGGTATATCCGCCTCCTGGGCTGCCCGAACAGCCCGTTCGATGTCATAGGGCACCCGGTAGAAATGAATTGAAAATTCGCTTGTCGCAACCTGGCCTACACTGCCTTGCAGCATAATATATGAGGCCTGGGTAATGTCGAGCGGATTCCCTACGCTTCCGCAATTGACCAACGTACGGCAATGAAGATGCTGCAAAAACGCGTTATGAATATCTCCGTATATGACGACATCCGGCGATTGGCATGGATGAAGCGGCTCGTTGAGGGAAGATGTGAATTCGAACATGCTGAGTCTTCTCTCCTCCGAATCCCACGGCTGTACCCGATGATAGACGCTCTGAGGAGACGCATGGACGAGACGGATATGCCGACCGCTCATGATCAAGTCGTGAGAAAACGGAAGTGCGGCCAGCATGATCCGGCGCTTCTCGCCCAGCCGCTCGGCATGCCAGCGGAATTGAATATCCTCTTCCTTCCGCAGGACCAGTTCGTCCCAATTCCCGCGCACGATGATATCGCAATGCTCCCCTATGAGATCGACCGCCTCCGCCGGATTCGGACCCTTCCCGACGACATCGCCAAGACAGTAGATCCGGTCGGCGCCTTGGCGCTTCACATCCTGCAGCACCGCTTCCAATGCCTGCAAATTCCCATGTATATCTGAAATGATGGCGATGGATTGCATAATAATGTTATGTCTCCTCTCTAGACTATGAATGTCGGTGTCCTTGTTCTGTGTTATGCACGGGCAATCCGACTTATGAACCCCTTTTTCTCGCATCAGAGCGATCAGCGTCCGTCTGGAGGACAGAACAAGCGAATCGGCAGCCCGGTCGTCCCGATGCCGCAGCTTGTATAGACGTGAGGACAAATATCCCTGTTCCTTCCAGTGTACTTTTATTATGAATCAGCATGCAGTTCAATGCAAACGGCAAAAAAATAGGATGTAAAGAGGTCATAAATCAATGCGATAGCAAGAGGAGGCGTCACCCATGACAGATATGGCGTTACATTTTGAACCAGCGCTTGAACATCAGTTTGGTCGTATCTTTATTCATTTCCGCGATAGATGTCGTCAATGGAATCTCCTTCGGACAGGAGCGGACGCAGTTCTGCGAGTTGCCGCAGCCTTCAATGCCGCCATCGTCCAGCAGCGCCTCCAGACGCTCATCCTTGTTCATCTCGCCCGTCGGATGCGCGTTGAACAGACGGACTTGAGATATCGGTGCCGGTCCGATGAAGCTTGTCTTGTCATTCACATTCGGGCAAGCTTCGAGACATACGCCGCAGGTCATGCACTTCGATAGCTCATACGCCCATTGCCGCTTCGTCTCCGCCATGCGGGGTCCCGGGCCTAGATCATACGTGCCGTCAATCGGGATCCAGGCCTTGACGCGCTTGAGCGCATTGAACATCCGTTCCCGATTGATGACCAGGTCGCGAACGACCGGGAACGTCTTCATCGGAGCCAAGCGAATCGGCTGCTCCAGCTTGTCGATCAAGGCCGAGCAGGCTTGACGAGGCTTGCCGTTGATAACCATCGAGCAGGCGCCGCACACTTCTTCCAGACAGTTCGACTCCCAGCAGATCGGAACCGTCTCTTTGCCCGACGTATTGACGGGATTTCGCTGGATCTCCATCAGGGCGCTGATGACGTTCATGTTCGGGCGATACGGAATTTCGAATTCTTCCGTATAAGGAGCCGCATCAGGCGAATCCTGACGCGTTACAATGAACGTAATCTTCTTGGATGATGCCACTGCTTCCGCCATCGTTATTCCCCTTTCTTTTTCCTTTTTTTATCCGTCGTGTAATCGCGCTTCCGCGGTTCAATAAGCGATACATCTACCTCTTCGTAGCCGATCTCCGGTCCTTCCGGTGTCCAAGCGGCAATCGTCGTCTTGAGGAAATCCTGATCGTTGCGCTCAGGGAATTCCGGCTTGTAATGGGCGCCGCGGCTTTCGTTGCGGAGCAGGGCGCTCTTCGTCATCGCTTCGGCCAGTTCGAGCATGTTCCACAGCTGGCGGGTGAAGCTGGCGGCCTGGTTGTTCCAGCGTGCCGTATCTGACATATTGATGTTCGCATAACGCTGCTTCAGCTCTTTCATCTTCATGAGGGTCTCTTCCAGCTTCGAATTGCAGCGGACGACCGTCATATTGTTCGTCATCCATTCGCCCAGCTCTTTATGTAGAACGTAAGCATTCTCGCTGCCGTCCATCTTGAGTAGAATCTCGTAGCGATCCGCTCTCAGCTTGACTTCGCGGTCGAATATGCTGGCGGAGATATCCTCGACGGACTTATCCAGTCCGCGAATATATTCGACGGCCTTCGGCCCCGCCACCATGCCCCCGTAAATGGCGGACAGGAGAGAATTGGCGCCGAGACGGTTCGCCCCGTGATACTGGTATTCGCATTCCCCTGCGGCGAACAGGCCTTTAATGTTCGTCATCTGATTATAGTCGACCCACATGCCGCCCATCGAATAGTGGACAGCCGGGAAGATCTTCATTGGAATTTTGCGCGGGTCGTCGCCCATGAACTTTTCGTAAATCTCGATAATGCCGCCGAGCTTGACGTCAAGTTCCCTCGGATCCTTGTGCGACAGATCGAGGTAGACCATGTTCTCGCCGTTAAGGCCGAGCTTCAAATCGACGCAGACATGGAAAATTTCCCGCGTCGCGATATCACGCGGCATGAGGTTCCCGTATGCCGGGTACTTCTCTTCGAGGAAGTACCATGGCTTGCCGTCCTTGTAGGTCCAAATCCGTCCGCCTTCGCCGCGCGCCGATTCGGACATGAGGCGCAGCTTGTCGTCTCCCGGGATGGCCGTCGGGTGAATCTGAATGAATTCCCCGTTCGCATAGCGGACGCCCTGCTGATAGACGGCGCTGGCTGCCGTGCCGGTATTGATGACCGAGTTCGTCGTCTTGCCGAAAATAATGCCGGGGCCGCCGGTCGCGAGAATAACCGCATTGGCCGCGAACGACTTGATCTCCATGGAGCGGAGATTCTGCGCCGTAATGCCTCTGCATACTTGCTCTTCGTCGATAACCGCCGACAGGAATTCCCAATGCTCATATTGGGTGACGAGGCCGGCGGTTTCCCAACGGCGCACCTGCTCGTCAAGCGCATACAGCAGCTGCTGGCCGGTAGTGGCTCCGGCAAACGCCGTTCGGTGATACTGCGTACCGCCGAAGCGGCGGAAATCAAGCAGCCCTTCCGGCGTGCGGCTGAACATGACGCCCATCCGGTCCATCAAATGGATGATCCCGGGCGCCGCTTCGCACATTGCCTTGACCGGAGGCTGGTTCGCGAGGAAGTCCCCGCCAAATACCGTATCGTCAAAATGCTCCCATGGGGAGTCGCCTTCCCCCTTCGTGTTGACCGCCCCGTTGATTCCGCCCTGGGCGCATACGGAGTGGGACCGCTTGACGGGAACCAGTGAGAACAGGTCAACGTGCACGCCTGCCTCCGCTGCTTTTACGACCGCCATCAGACCGGCGAGACCGCCGCCTACGACGATAATTTTCTGCTTAGCCATTATGCGTCCTCCCCCTTAGCCGATAACCGATTTCACTGTATCCATCATAACGGAAGCCGCCTGGAACTCTTCGCTGCGGAAGCCGATCAGCGACAATACGAACAAGACGGACATAATAACGAACAAGCCCATGCAAATCTGGGCCGATACCTTCTGAGCGCGCGGGCCAATCGTGATTCCCCAGCTCACGAGGAATGCCCACAGACCGTTCGTGAAATGGTACGACGCAGCGATAACCCCGATCGTATAGACGGCAAACATCAGTGGCTGAGAGACGATGCTGTTCATATGGGTTCCCAGCTCTTCATGGGTTACATTGCCAAGCGTAATCTGGAATCGCGTCTCGAACACATGCCATGTGACGAAAATAAATGTGATGACCCCCGTAATCCGTTGCCATAGAAATGCCACGTTGCGTTCGTAGTTGAAGTTCCCTACGTTGTTCTTCGCCGTATAGGCGATATAAAGCCCATACACTCCGTGATACAGAAGCGGAAGCCAGATGCCGAACAGCTCGAGAAAGAATATGAGCGGCAGATCATTCAACATCTTAACGCTGCTCTGAAACGCCTCCTTCCCACCGTCAAATGCCGAGAAGTTGGTCAGCATATGCTCCACAAGAAAGAAGCCTAGCGGGATAATCCCGAGAAGTGAATGCAACTTCCGTGAGTAAAAATAACCTCGTTTCATAAGCGTGCCGTCTCCCCTTTCCCTTTACGTACCAGTAGATTTTGGTAATTGTAACAACCATCATTTTACCCATGCTTGTCGAAATCATCAATATTTTGTCGATTCGCGAAACCTGGGATGATCCATGTTATTCCATAACAACTGGATCTCTTGGGTCATACCGATGTAACCGCTCTCTATAATTGTGACTAAGTTGTGACACTTCTCATGTTACCTCTTTTTCTCTTATAATGGTATTGCAATGTTTTTATAATTTTAATAACTATTATGCATATCAATTCGTATATTTAGAAATTATATCTTTTTATTACGTGACACGAGGAGGAGGATTACCGGTGCTCGATTTGCTGGAATCGTTCGCTACCGTCGTTGAATTGTCAACCTTGAATCAGGCGTCCAAGCGCCTCAATCTGTCCCAGCCCGCGCTCTCTCGCCAGATCGCGAAGCTGGAGAGTGAGCTTGGCGTCGATCTCTTTAGCCGGAACGGCAAGCGGCTAGAGCTGACCCGGGTCGGTCAGATTACGTATGAGTTCGCGCTGGACATCCGCAACCGGCAGCTTGATTTCTTGAAGTCGATCGCGGATTACAAGATCGAAGGCCATGCCTCTGTTACAATAGGGGCGAGCCTGACGACGCTCCAGACGACACTGCCTCTGTTTGTTTCTTTATTTGCAGAAAAATATCCGGATGCGCAATTGAAAACCGTAACCGGCAAGACGCACGAGATCATTTCTTTCATCCGGGATCTAGAGGTCGATGTCGGATTGGTCGCCGACGCGATCTGCGATCCGAGCCTTGTCTGCCTTCCCCTGTTCTCCGATCATCTGGAACTGGTCGTGCCACGGGAGCATGAGATGGCCTCCGGTGTTCAAGACTCGATCACCCGACTGAACGGTCTTCCGATGTTGTTATTCTCCAAAGGCACCTGGTACCGCAAGCTGATCGACGATCTGTTCCGGCGCCATCACATTATTCCCGACATCCGCATGGAGATCGACTCCTTCGAAGCGATCGTCCGCTTGCTGTCTCCTTGCCATGCCGCAGCGCTGCTCCCCAAATCATACTTGCGCTCCGAATGGCTGGACGACAACGGACTCGTCGCCATTCATCTGAAGGAGCTGGTACAGACGAAGCGGATCATGTCGCTTGTCTATGCGAAGCAAGCCGCCCTTAGTCTGACTGCAAGGCGGTTCATAGAAGAGACGGCCCGGGCGGCCTCCGGATGGAATATGAAATCGAAGCAGGAATAGGAAAGGATGTGTCGAATCTAATTTTTGTTACATCCACAGAGATACAGAAATCCGATATGTTCATACATGATAGGGGAAATCTAGGAGGTAGATAAGATGAAAGTATGCAATCGATGCGGCGAACTGCTGCAGGAGCACGAAGTACATACGTGCCGGGTCAATGACGGCCGTCCCGGCGACGAAGGCCCGGCGTCCTCGGTGGAACGCCGGGAGGCTGCCGCCGCGGCGGAGCAGCCGTTCCCCATCCGCCCGATGCAGGAGCCTGCACAGCCGTCTCCCCCCCCTTCCGGCGCGCCCAGGACGTCGGCCCCGAATATCGATATGGCACGCGTCGTTCGCCTCATGAAGGAGCCGCAGGAGGCAAGCGATATGACGACGGGGGCCGATGATTGGTACGGCGTAATCGGGGCTGCCGTGTCCGCGGTCGGATTTGCGCTCTTCGGCTATCTGTTCCTTAACCGATTTGCTATGTTTTTGCTAGGCACTTTATCGTTTGGACTCGGCAGCACATCTCTGCCTTTTTCGTATTTGTTGCAGTTCATTCTACTCTATCTCGTCGCCTTGGTCGCCCTCTTCGGTTCGCTCTACTTCGTGAGCCGCTGGAAGGGCGAGCGGAAGCTCGACGCCAAGACATTCTTCGTGCAATTAGCCGCGATGCAGATGCCTTACGGCCCCATCTATACGGTCGCCGGAATCATCACGATGTTGTCATTCCATTCATTGGCGCTCGCCATCGCCGGCCTTGCCTGGCTTGTATCGGTCATGTTGACCATCTATGAATCGCTGGAGCAAGCCCAAGTGTCGCGGAACAACCGCTTCGTATACGTACTGGCCAGCCTCAGCGGCTACTTCTTGCTCTTATTGATTATGACCAAAATTCTGTTCTAATCCCGTCCTGAAAACATCACAACAAACATAATCAACAACGACGGAGAAACGCCATGGCGGGTGGAGGCCGTTATTCAGCAGCACCAATCCCACCTGTGCATAGCAAGTCAAAACAGTCACAATGAATCCATCACGCATACGAAAGGATGGATTCAAAATGGAAACGAGTTTACAAG